>JAKSDE010000313.1 GCA_022360235.1 Cytophagales bacterium | reverse complement strand
ATTTTGTTGGCCTTGAATGTTGTTTGCATCATTCGTGTGTTTGCAAGTGTTTGCTGCCTGCACTCTGGACACAGAATTCAGCAGCAGGTACCACGAGGGGGATGAAGTTGTGGTAGTGCAATGGAGGCGAAAGCTCGGCCAGGAGAGGTGCAAATCTTGTCATAGCAGGTCGCAGTGGATGCGGAGGGTTGTGCATGGTTATGTATGGTTATGTTGCCTTGAATAATTATATTGGGTGCAAGTCAAATTATAAGGTCCGGAACAAGGTCCGGGACCACACCCGTTCCATACCCCCGTTCCATACCTGTTTGAAGGATCCGTTCCATACCTCTGTTCCATACCTCTGATCCATACGTTATGATATATTATATATATATATATATGCATGTGTATATATATATATATATGCATGTACATATATATATATATATATATGCATGTATATATTTGAACATGTGCAGTCTGTGTTTTACATTTGTACGCACATACTTGAGCGCACATACATACATGAGTGCGTACATGCAAGAATACATTTACTATGCCCAGGGCCTATGATTGCGTTGGCAAGTCTGTGCCTGCAGCACTTACAGCTGCTACCTACTTTGTTGTGTGATGGTAGGGATGTGCTTGGCTGCTGCCAGCTGGCAGTCTAAGAATGGATTGCTTGTAACCCTCCCTCCCTCTCAACCTGTGGCAGGTTTGCGCCTGCACCACTTACAGTTGCTGCCGGCTGTGGCACAGCTGTGATGTTTGATGGTAGAGATGCGCTTGGCTGTTGCCAGCTGGCAGTCTAAGAATTGCTTGCTGCGCTACTCTCGCTCCACACTGCGCTTCGTGGTGGCAGAGCTGTGCTGGAGTGGGCCGTTTCGTTCCAGACCCCGTTCCATACCGTTCCATACCCGTTCCAGGCCCGGACCACCCATATACCATCCCTGACCCACTTCCGGGTGAACAAATGGCAGGTTCTCACATAGACTGCTCCTAAGCCAGCCTTTGCACGTGGGTTTTGGGAGCCTAGAGTCTTGCTACGCGGGGACACAATCTACCCCATAGGGACCGGGACCTCTGAGTTTTAAGAGT
>JAKSDE010000457.1 GCA_022360235.1 Cytophagales bacterium | reverse complement strand
CAGTAGGTAAGCAGCGGATAACCAAAAAGATGCCATGGGATCTACACCACCTCCAACCGAAGAAGGAAGGAGGTAGTGACAATCCGAGCAACTTACTAATGCTGCACCCCAACTGTCATCGTCAAGTACATAATATCGTCAAGTACATAATAATGCTAGTGTTGCCCGCTGGCTCACGATCATGATCGAGCGCAAAGAGGCTTGAGCCTAGTGCTGGGAAACTAGCACGCTATGTTCTAAGGAGAGGGGGTGGTGGTAACCCCACCTTCTTATCCGGCCACACCTGACCTATCTTGTATGCCTTTTCCTGGCACGCTCAGCACCCTGGCTCTTTACCACAGCACCCGCTAGGCAGTTTGTAAGCTCTTCCTCTAAAGCGCTTACGGCGGGCCCACCGCCATCTCATTTACAGCAGGCAAAGAACGTTTTTTTCGTTCTCTACTTCGTGACACACAGAACCCAGAACCCGAATCTATTCGAGAATCTACGAAAAAAGTTTAAATTTGCAAGGACTGCGCAAGCTTTTATTTTATAAGACGATAATTCAATGGAAGAACTAATTAGCACCCTTACAAAGGAGGGAAAACATCCCACTATATTTGGAAGTATTACAGCCTCTGGGCATGAGCGGGTAGTACACTATTATGATAAATTTACAGGGCTTAAAGCTATTGTAGCGATTCACAGTACAGTGCTAGGGCCTTCCTTGGGAGGAGCACGTATGTGGAATTATACCAGTGAAGAGGAAGCGCTGGTAGATGTATTAAGACTCTCAAAAGGGATGACATACAAGTCGGCGATTACAGGTTTAGATCTAGGAGGTGGTAAAGCAGTTATCATCGGTGATGCAAAAAAAATAAAAACAGAAGCACTTTTGAGAAGCTATGGAAGATTCATCGAGACGCTGAAGGGTATCTATATTACTGCGGCTGATGTCAACACAGATATGCGTGATATGGAATACATCTCCAAAGAAACACAATATGTAGTGGGCTTGCCTACGTTGCAAGGAGGAAGCGGAGATCCCTCTCTTGTAACGGCTTATGGAACTTATCTAGGTATCAAAGCTGCTACTAAAAAAGTGTATGGTAATGATAGCTTATGTGGTAAGAAAGTGGGGGTAGAGGGAGTTGGTAAAGTAGGCGCAAGTCTTGTGGGGCATCTCTGTAAAGAGGGAGCTGAAGTTTATGCAGCTGATATCTCACAAAAAAATCTAGCAGAAGTCACTAAGAAACATCCTGTAAAAGTTGTTCAGCCTGGTGAAATTTATGATCTAGCGATTGATATTTATGCTCCCTGTGCCTTAGGAGCTACAATAAATGATGGAACAATTGAGCGGTTAAATTGTCAAATTATTGGGGGGGCTGCTAACAATCAACTTGAAGATGAAATTCGACACAGTAGCATGCTACGCGAGCGAAATATTGTTTACATCCCTGATTTTCTAATCAGTGCAGGCGGTGTTATTAACGTTTATACAGAACTATGGGGTGAATACAGCAAAGAATTGGCTTACCAGCGTACAGAAGATATTTATAAAATCTCTTTGGAAGTTCTCAAAATAGCTGAAGAAGAATACATCTCGACGCATGAAGCAGCTAAAAAGCTTGCTGAACAAAGAATCGACAGTATTCAAAATGCCCATTTGTCATAGGCCCATGCTCAATCCTGAATGTAAAAAATGCACCGTAAACCATAGAGGAGTGATGCTGTGTATCAGCTTACCTAATGCTTTAGTCACTTTTTCATAGATAATAAGACGTGAAGTCCGCTTTTCTAGGCTCCTTATATCATCCATAATGCTATTGACAGGTTAACCTATGTTCAATCGAAGATCACTCCGTATAAAGGCAATGCAAAATCTCTATGCTTTTTACTTAGGCAAGAAAGCTAATTACGATGTAGCCATAGCAACGTTACGCAATAGCTGTATCGCTGCTAGTTTTTCAGAAGAAGAGCAAAAGCAAGCGTTAACATTATTTGAGACTTCCTTGAACAAAACACAAACTATTATCTCACGTCAATTAGCAGATGATGACCGTATTGAAAGCTTTGTGGCAAAGGCAGTTTTGTTCTATAAGCATCAGGTAGAAAAAGACTTTCACAACTTAAAAAAAAGTTTGATTAAAGAAGCAAATACAATTTATGAGACTTACTTACTTATACTACAGTTGCTTATCGAGTGGATGCATATTGCTAGAAAACAGTCAGAAAAAACTGCGTTAGCCCAACACGAAGGAGCTTCAACAGAGGGAACACACTTTTCCCACAATTACTTGTTACAAAGTCTTGAAAATAATCCTTCATTTTCGACATTAGTACGCGAAAGAAAAATTAAGTGGAAAGATAAAATAAACTACGTAGAAAGTTGGTATAACAAATTTTTAAAAAAAAATTTGGCTTTTCAGCGTTATATTTCGTATCCTCGCGTAAATATTGCACAAGAAAGACAAATTTTACTATATTTAGCTAACCATATTGTTTTCAAAAACAATAGTATAGGTAACTTTTTTAGTGACCTAGACTTAAGGTGGACAGCAAATAAGCCTATTGTAGCACGTATAGTCACTAAAACCCTTAAATCTTCTGAAAAATCTCTTAACTTAGAGGTAGAAAAGCTATCTCCCCAGTGGGAAGAAGAGAAGCAGTTTTATAATGAACTAGTGTGCAAGACCGTAGAAAAAGGAGCAACATATGAGGCATTAATTGCACAAAAGGTAAAAAACTGGTCTGTTGATCGTATGGCCTTGCTAGATAAAATTATCATTAAGCTTGCTATATGTGAGATGACCCATTTTATGAATATACCCATAAAAGTTTCTATCAATGAGTATATAGCTATATCGAAAGTATATAGCACCCCCCAAAGTGGTCAGTTTGTTAATGGCCTCTTAGATGCTATTGCAGAAACGCTTTATGAGAAAAAAATGATCAAGGGAGATAACTAAGTCGCTATTAATAGCAAACAAAATCAATAAATTATGCGTAAAAATTTTGAACATATTATTGCCTTAATCATCGGTGTAGCACTAGGAGCTGTAGGGGGGATACTTTTTGCTCCTGACAAGGGCTCAAATACGAGAGATATACTTTCGTATAAGCTAAAAAAGTACAGAGAAAAGCTACGGGAGTTGCTCAAGGAGTTAGTTAACAGTAAAGCTATTGTATCAAGCGAAGCAAAAGAAGCAGGCCAACATGTAATCAGTGATGCTAAAGATAAAGCAGAAAAGCTTTTAGAAGAGGTAGATGAACTGTTTGCTCAGATCGATACCAACAACAAGCAGGCAAATAAATAACTAAATAATACGTTTAAGTGTTTTTTTATAACTTTTTTATTCTATGGTTCAATTTTCTAAATAAAAATTATGCTCAACTATATACTATTACAAGCACAGCAAATACAAGAAGAAGTACAAGAACAAGCACAGCAAGTACAAGAACAAACACAAGAACAGGCTTCAGGCGGCGAAGGAGGTTTTCTTAAACAGCTCCCCTTACTTGGAGCGATTATCCTTATTTTCTACTTTTTTATGATAAGACCCCAGCGAAGAAGACAAAAAGAGCAAAGAGACTTCTTTGAAAAAATTAAAAGAGGAGATCAAGTTGTAACGATCGGGGGAATGCACGGAAAAGTCTGTAGTGTTCAAAATGATACCGTCACTTTAGAAGTAGATAACAAAGGAGCTAAAATTGTCTTTGAAAAGACTGCTGTTTCACTTGAAGCAAGCAAGAGATACATAAAAAAAGCTTGATAGAAGAAATAGATACTAAACTTGTATTACCTTGAAAAATAAGTACAGATGGGAAATAAT
The DNA here is from genome assembly GCA_022360235.1 of Cytophagales bacterium. GTDB lineage: Bacteria > Bacteroidota > Bacteroidia > Cytophagales > Amoebophilaceae > JAKSDE01. The sequence continues at coordinate 2,784 of JAKSDE010000457.1, read as the reverse complement.
TTTAATTTGCATTTGCATAGCAGGGATATGGTGGCTTTTTAATGCCTTGCGGAAGACTTATGTTACAGAAATAAATTATCCCATTAGCTTTACGCTTGATACTACTAAGGTAATGGCTGTCGAAGAATTACCCCATGAAATAGTGCTCGAAGTAACAGGGAGTGGATGGAATTTAGTAAGGTACATTTATGCTAGAAAAAGCGATCCCATTGAAATCTCCTTGTCTAACCCCCTAAAGACAAAGTTTATTGGAAAAAAGCAACTTTATCAACTTGCTACAGAGAAATTGAGTAAACTGACAGTCAATAAAGTCATTACAGATAAACTCTCTTTACATATCAAACCCAAAACGGGAAAGTAGTTTTTAGATAGAGGCGGAGTAAAAGTCCTCCAAACATATTAAGTAGTCGACCCTTAACAAGTATTCAATACGGTGTTTTTACACTTAAAACGACTCTCTTAGCTCACCAAAACTCATGTATAGCGTAGCCATATTGGCAAGAAAAACCTTGATGGCATGCCAAAACCTTGCCAAAAAATAGATAGATCCTAGACTACTGCCAAACGCATCAAAATCCGTTCATATAGCCTATCAAGAAGGGATGTAACCTAGTTTTGCAACAGTCTCAATACTATAGATCCGCCTTCGAGGTTAGCGTTTTCGAGGCCACCTATGTGTTCGTTTTCCCTACGACCTAATACTTCGCCTCACCCTGACGGTGAGTTGGTCGGTAGGCTTCAACCTCTTGATTTCTGGCCATGCTGCTAGCCAAGCTACAGGTTTTGGACTTTTAACCTGGCAGGTCTATCTCCTGCTGAAAATACCAGCCTTTGCTGGACACACAACCCGGAACTAAGATTAGTAGAGTCACTGCCGTTGAAAATTGGCTAAAATCTTTTCCTCTTTTTAAGGGGCTACAAAATACACCCTTCCAGAGATTTTTTAAACATATTTTCTTAAATTTGCGTATCTTTACTTAGTAAATAACACTTGATTAACTAAAAAGAGAGATAATGATAAGCAAAAGACAGTTTTTTATAGGAACGATGGTAGCTGCATGGATAGGAGGGGTAGTAGCCGTAGGAGGGTATCGTTTTTGGGGCTACAAGGAATCAAGAACAGTCGTTTACAAATCAGAAAATCTGCAGCCACAAACTCATCTAACTAACCTCCTAGACGACTCTAGCTTTACAGTTCCGCAAGGACTTAACTTTATTTATGCCTCTGAGGTAGCTACACCCGCCGTAGTACATATCCAGTGTACTTACAAAGCAAAGACTGTACAGCATCCTAACTACCATAGTCCGCTAGATCAGTTATTTAAAGATTTTTTTGGAGACAGATTTTTTGACTTTGAACCACCTGAACAACGCGAATATACACCTAAACAATCTGTTGGTTCGGGAGTAATTATTGCTGAAGATGGTTACATTGTTACGAATAATCATGTAACAGATAATGCCGATCAAATCGAGGTGATCCTAAATGATAATCGTAAATATGAAGCAAAGCTAGTAGGAAGTGATCCGAGTACAGACCTTTCTTTATTAAAGATCGATGTAAAGGGGTTGCCTTATCTACAGTTTGGTAGCTCAGATGCATTACAGATAGGAGAATGGGTATTAGCCGTAGGGAATCCATTTAATTTAACATCTACGGTGACAGCAGGTATAGTAAGTGCTAAAGCTAGAAACCTTGATATTATTGATAGGAGTAGTATGCCCGTTACATCTTTCATCCAAACCGATGCTGTCGTTAATCGAGGAAATAGTGGAGGAGCCTTGGTTAATCTAAAAGGCGAGCTAGTAGGTATTAACACAGCGATTGCTACACCAACAGGTGCTTTTGCAGGTTATTCCTTTGCTATTCCTTCCTCTATCGTAAAGAAAGTAGCAGACGACTTAATGAAATATGGTACGATACGACGAGCAGTTTTGGGGATTGGTATCACAGACGTCAATGCTGAACTTGCTAAAGAGAAAAAGTTAACCAATTATAGGGGTGTTTACGTAGGGGAAGTTTATGAAAAAAGTGCCGCTGCTACAGCAGGCTTAAAAGAAGGCGATGTAATCACAGCTATCGACGACAATGAAGTAAAAAATACTTCACAGCTAATAGAACAAGTTGCTCGGCATAAACCTGGTGATAATGTTCGTATAACTTTTTATAGAAAAGATAAAAAAAGAACGGTCACAGCTACCTTGAAAGATGTAGCGAGCCAGTCTAAAATTGCACGAAAAGAAAGCACTGTCAGTGTGGAAGGAGCTACTTTTGAAAACATCGATAAAGCCACTCAGAAAAAGATGAATGTCAAAGGAGGTGTACAAGTCAAAGAAGTCGGAAGAGGCAAGTGGCAACAAGTAGGTATAAAAAAAGGATTTATCATTAAGTTGATCGATAAGGAAATAATCAACGATGTAGACGACCTGGTGAGAGTGCTCAATAGTAAGAAAGGCGCTATACTGATAGAGGGTGTTTATCCATCAGGAGAGGAAGCCTACTACGCACTGAAATATGGAGATGCGTAGTGGCTACTACAATTGATTAAAACAAGGAATTGCTTCTAAAAACGCATAGGTTGAAGAGGAGTAATCCATTTTACAGCAAAAATGTTTCAACCCATTGGTTACTACCAAAAGCTTGGCTTTTATCTCCATATTGTAACGGGCTGCTTGATCAAAAACTTTATTATCAATAGGTATGCTGGGCCCCTTACATTCTACAATCATAAGCGGCTTTCCAGTCCTATCATAAATCAATATATCTGTTCGCTGTTGTTTTTT
>JAKSDE010000470.1 GCA_022360235.1 Cytophagales bacterium | reverse complement strand
GGCCCTGACTGGTAATACATAGACGGCCTTGAATTCCTGGCCCCACTTGCCTTGCGCCCAAAGGGAAGCAATCTTGCGACTCAGCGTGGTCTTGCCCGTCCCTGGCTCCCCGACCAAGAGCACCCTTTGAATCTCTCGCGCTGGCTCGTCTGGCTTTATGCTTCTCCTTATTAAACAGATCCTCGAGGGCGATGGGGTTTTTGACCCACGCAAGCCGCTCGTGATGGGTGGACAAATGGTCTTGTTGGCCCTCACAGTCTGCTTTAACCTTGACTTGCTCGAGCAGCATGAGTTGGCACTGGAGCGAGTCAACATGCTTGGGCTCCTCACCTGCAAAGAGCGAAGGCACCTGCGCAAAGTCTGGATGCTGGTAGTACTCCCTGAGTGCGTGGCGGGCCTCTTGCGCCGTTGCAGGGCTCTTTCCTGGCGCTTCTGCTTTAAGAGCGCTATTGATCGCACTAAACAAGCCTCCTGAAGCGGGCGATGCTGCTGGAGCGGGCAGGGTCCTGAGTTTCTCTTCCAGACTCTGCTTACCTAGCCACTGTTGGATGGCTTCTCGTGCAGCTACCTCGCGCAGAGCGGTGGGGAGTACGGGGCCCCATGAGAAGCAATTTCCAGAAGGAAGGCGCTTTAGAAACCTTGCAGGTTCTGCTCTAGGGGAGCTACCCGTCAAGCTTTTTAAGGCTTCTTGAGCTACCTCTTTTTCCTCTCCTTGGCTGTGCACGACGATGGCAAGGCCATCGAGTAGCCCCTCCATCACCTCTGCATCACCTCCCCACGCTTCCGGCTTAGCTAGGTCTTCCAGCCATTGAATACTTTGCTTGCGCACCTGCTCAGTGGGGCCATGCAGGGCAAGCAGGCGAAGTTGCTGGACGATGCCAAAGCACAAGGCTTTGCGGCCTTCCTCATTATTCTTTAGTTTAGCCTTCTGCAGGGCTTCTAAGCCTTGCTCAAACACGCTATATTTATTGGAATCTCCTAGACTCAAGATACTGGCATACTTAACAGCCTGGTGACAATCATACCAGGTTTTTTCCTCCATTTTCTCGCTAGCAAAGGCGTCTTCCAAAGTCTTACAGTTCCCCAGAAAGTCTTTGATTTCACTTCTAATATCCTCCAGAGCGTGTATGCATTGGACAATATCCTGATACCGATCATACCAGGATTTGGCCTCAATGCCCTCACGGGCAAAGGCAGCTTTCAAGCTCTCGTAAATTTTCTTCAAGGCATCAATGTCAAGTTTGCCAGCTGCCATGGAAACTACTGCTTGGCCGACGGCCCATCCTGCTCTGAGGCCATCAACGATACGCATTCTTTTTAAGCGGGCTCGGTACTCTTCTGATTTTAAGCGCTGTAGGATTTGATCAAGGAGTAGGGCGTGGTAACGGAAAGGGTAGTAATTAGCATTGCCAGCAATAGCTTCAACCTTCTCTTTGAATTGGCTGTAGATTCCTTCGTCCCATTGGCTAGGGTCAATAAGCTGGATGAGCACGAGGGTCTGATGCAGAGCATAGAGCGTGCTGCGGTGGGTAGAGTAAGTGGCTTTGGTGAATTTATTGCTACTGGGATCAAGTTTTGCTAAGAGGTCCTTGCCTAACCAGATCAGTGTGGAAGGGTTCCCTTCAAACACATCGCTATCAATGTTTTGTAAGGTGTACTCGAGCGCCTCGATTAGGGGGGTCTCTCCGTATTGACCTCCTTTAATTTTATTGCATAGGCTGTTAAAATAGCTTTCTCGCAGCCGTCTATTTTCTGGAGTAGCCTGTATATGAGCTAAGGAGCTATACTCTTGAAGGTCTTCTGGGGTCAAGTTCCCGACAGACTGATCGTTGAACCACTCAATACCTTTTTGTATCCCCTGCTACAGGGCTTGTTGCTCCTCTGGTGTCTGGGCGGCATTTAAGGAGTCCACAAGGGCTTCTGTGCTAGTAATGTCCCCTTGCGCCATGCGCTCTTGAAGCGCCACCAGAGAGGATCCTCCTCTTACGCTCACATTATTTTCTCGATAGATCTCTACCTTTCTTTTACTACAGCTTACCGCTAATACGAGCAATAGCAATATATTAAATATTTTCATCTTTAAATTATTTTATACTTTTTAGATTTTTGATTTAATTTTATCAACAATTCGTAATATAAACTATCTTTTGATAAAGTTTTACTAAGCTAAGTTAAAGAAAGTTTTATAAAAAACCTATTAGTTCTTAGTTCCGAAACAGCAAGACAAAACGTTTGATGATAGAAGGAGGGAGGTGGTTGAATGCTTCGTGCTCTCCACTACTATCAAGTTTTCCCTTGTGTACTATTCAATATATTTTTGTGCTACGTATTGCGTAGATGGAAACACGCTGTGGTTGCCTCCAGACCACAGATCATCCGGCGCAACATAGGGAAGCAGTCCGAGCTAAGCGAACCAGAAAGACGAACCAAACTACTGAGCTGAGACAGAAAAGGGAGGCAGGGGGAAGCTGAGAATAGGTTGAATGTAAAGCTACTATATCAATTGTTTTTGTGACATGCGCATTAATTTTTTATAATACAAAGATTCTTCGTAGTTTTGGGGAACTACGAAGCACAACATAATCATGAAAACCTCTTTCACGTCTTTATATTGATCTCCTTCGCCCATTTGAGAGGTATAGGCCTTAGAAGCATAATATTGCGCACTCTCCTCAAAACCTTCTTGGCTAACTAGTTGCATCTCAACGATATAGTGGGTTCCTTCCTGGTCTTGACACATCACATCCACCGCACTTTGTTTCTTAGAAGCTATCTCAGGATCTTGTACAGTCTTTAAGAAAGATAAGCGCTGAATGGGGGATGGAATTTGATTTTGTAGCACGGCGTTCAAAAAGCTAATTAATAGCTTTTTATGCTTTCTGCTTCTAAAAATACGCTTAAAAGCAAAGTCATTCTTAGGATCTAAAAAACGCTTCATGATGCTCATGGTAATTCTTATCTAAAATTGACGGCAAAACTAATTTTATGCTTCCCCTGTCGCTTTTGCAGCTCAGTGATTTTCGTGTTGAAATTTACTACTTTATTTGCATTCCTCCCAGTGTTTAGGCTGTTGAAGCGATGAAAACAGGGGGCTTCTGCAATGCTATCTTCCTTACTTCTTAAGTATTCATAATATCGTAAAAAATATTCTACAAATATAGGTTCAATAAACTTTAAGTGAAAAAATAAGCAAAAAAATATACTTAAAGATCTTAAAGTGTATACTTGAAGTTCCTAGTCTGTACCTTAAAATCTTGCTCTATTTGCTTTAAACGGCATTCCCTTATTCTTTATTTCTTTTAGACTAAAAAAATGACAGTTTTTGTGGTAAGTAGAACGAGTATCCTCGAGATCGAAACACGAGCTCTCAGAGCTTCAAAATAAAGTCATCAATATGGCGTGACCAAAAGCGCTACTGTCTTTGTTTTTGATTTCGTTTTGCAGCGTTTTTAATTTGTTGCACAAAGCGCTGTACTTCTTGCTGGGGTTTATCCCACTTTACATGCTTTCCTGCAGTGGGGTATAGGATAAGCTGCTGGTGATGCGGCTTGAGGCTAGTTCGAACCAGGAGGGGAGTATGGTAGAGTTGCGTTGCAATAATGGGAATAAGTCCTTGCTTTAGTCCTTGATTTTGAGTAGCCCAATAGGTCTCAATGAGTTGCTGGAGAGAAATCTCCCCGAGGGCCGAGCTGGCAGCACTCCGAACAGACCCATAAGGATCATTATCATCCCGCATGGCCTCTATCAGGCGCAGGAGGACTTGCTCGGCGTGAGCAGGCGCAGCCTTTACGACCTCCCCGAGGGCCGAGCTGGCAGCACGACGAACATCATAATTTCTATCCCGCATGGCCTCTATCAGGGGCGGGAGGACTTGCTTGGCGGGCGCAGCCTTGACGACCTCCCCCAGGGCCGAGCGGGCAGCACTCCGAACACGTGGACTTCTATCCCGCATGGCCTCTTGAAGGAACTCGAGGAGCGCTGGAGCCTGCGCTGCTACTGCTCTCGAGCTCTGCAGCGCAGTCGTGAGCAGCGACAAGAGCTGACGATCATCCCAACTACTATCATCCCTTCTCCGTACCCGCTTCAGCCCTTCTTGGAACCACTCCACAAGGGAATCCATCACGTGAAACTCCTCTTCAAGCGCAGCTAACTCGTCTTCCAAATCTTCCCCGGCCACGCCCAGCCACTCATTCAACAACCTCATCTGCAAGAGTACATGCTGCACACCGACCACTTCTTGGGGCTCCGCTTCGAGCAGCGACAAGAGCTGTCTTATGCCCGCTACCCCTTGCTTTTTACTCACCTCCCCAGAGAGGAACGAGAG
>JAKSDE010000102.1 GCA_022360235.1 Cytophagales bacterium | reverse complement strand
TTGCTACAGCAAATGATAAGTTAGCTATGGCACTTTGCTGGCTATGTCGAGGCAGTAAACGTATAACAATCTTGCAATCATACTCGTTTGCTGCAGCAACGCTGAACGTAGAGTGGGCACGCCTTAGGAACCAATCTACGTGCCACCTGCTGCTAGTGGAGGTCTGCTGCTGATAAAATTCAGTTCAATTGGTTGGTTTGCTGTTTCCGATTTGCATTTCTGCACTGATCAATGGGTCCAAAGTATGCCCGCAATTTAGTCGTTGGCATCACTTCACTTTTGTCCGATTTGGGCTGTTGCGCAGGGTAATCATCAGCGTAAAGGGTCCTAAAGTGAAGAGCAGTCGCACCTTTGGCCAGGCGTAGTGTCTGTTGCTGAACTGTTCGGCTAAGCTTGAGCTAAGCAAATGTCAACTCGTGTCCGACCAGGAACACTGAACTCTAGCAGTTGATGGCAGCGAGCTGCCAATGCTGCGTGTGAAACTAGTATGCTTGCTTGCCCTAGAAATGAAGTGCCACCCTTAATCATTTTGAACCACGGGATTTGTTGAAGGAACGCTAGCAACACAGCAAGCAAGATTGAAATGCCCTTCCAGCAAGTGTACCCCATTGGAATATGCTAGCATGTACTAGCCGCATAGGGCTTTTCCAACTGCTGTGCGACATGCCCTCCCATGCAGGTGAGTAGTGGTCGCATGCGGCGTGGTTAGGCTGTATGGGTCCATACGTTCCTAGAGTCCTATTTCCAAAAGGCCTTGGCAGATCGTTTGGGGTAAACCACGGAAAGTGCATACAAGTTACCAGAAGCAGCATAGAGGCTCAAGAACTTGGTAGCCCCATCGACTGCTGGGGAAAACCCACGCCTGGATCACTTGTACTGACTACTGAAAACGTAAAAACAATGGTCAATGATGTGTGAGTTGTGAGTTCTGATCAGGCTGTTTGAGGCTTGATGCAGTGCTGAACATTTGCATAGTGAGAATCTGGGAGCACTCTATCTTTGGGTTTTAAAGATCCATGCACCAAGATGCCACAAGCCACAGCTTCTGCTGTATTGGCGGGGGCAACAGATCCATGTAGTCTGTAGAAGTTGGAACCGTTTGAGCTTTAACTTGCAAGCCCCAGCTATAAAGTCTGGATCTGCAGACCAGTTCTCCATGCACCAAATGACATGGCCAGAGATAATGTGTGTTGAAGCGGAGCTTTGATTCACCTCTTGCTTCTTTGGGATGGTCGCAGAGTCGTATCTTAGCTTTCTTTGCCTTTGGGGAGTCGGATCTTGCAGTATAT
>JAKSDE010000482.1 GCA_022360235.1 Cytophagales bacterium | reverse complement strand
GGAACCCGGAACCCAGAACCCGGAACCCAGAACCCGGAACCCAGAACCCGGAACCCAGAACCCAGAACCCGGAACCCAGAACCCGGAACCCAGAACTTAAGTAAATCTTTTTCAAAATTTTTTTTACTAAAATATTTCTTAATATTTGTTTTGAATATATAAATTTAAATAGTAACTTTAAAGCTTTAGAAACTTTCTTAAAATATTTGTAACCTTGTAACAGTATGAGTTTCAGAATAAAAATTATAATAACAGCTCTAATCACCGTTTTAGCAACCCAATGTTCCTGGAAAAAAAGAGGGCTACAATCAAGTGTAGCGAGGGAGGGGCAGCGAGAGGTAACCCACATCATAACACTACTAAACGAGGGGAAGAGGGAAGAACTAGAGGAACTTATCAGTAAGCCTCCTGAGAGTTCTGAAGATACACTCCTCCTCCAACTCCATGGGGCAGTACAAAAATGTTTGCCGCAAAATTCCGATTCTAACCAACTACTGTCAGAAGTGGTAGCTCATTGTGCAGAGAAGGGTAAAGATATTTCCCTAAGCGCCATTCTAGATAACGAAGATGCAAAGAATAAGCTAACCTCAAAAGACATAGGAGATGCCCTCATTACAGCCGTCGGAGAAGATAAACACCAGGTAGTAAAAACAATTTTAGACAAGGCTTCAGATAAAGTAGAGAATGATGCTGCAGGAGGTGCCCTTATTACGGCCACCCAAAAGGGCCATACAGGGATGGTAGACTTTATTCTAGAAAAGGTCTCAAGTAAAATTACAGAGGAGGATATAGGAGATGCCCTCAAGACAGCCGCCAGGGAGGGCTTTGCCAATGCAGTAAGAGCAATTTTAGACAAGGCTTCAGATAAAGTAGGGAATGACGCTGCAGGAGATGCCTTCAATATAGCCATCCGAACGAACCATACAGGGACAGCAAGCCTTATTTTAGAAAAGGCCCTAAGTAAAATTACGGAGGAGGATATAGGAAGGGCCCTCAATACAGCCACCGAAAAGGGCAATAGAGAGGTAGCAGACCAAATTTTAGAAAAGGCCCTAAGTAAAATTACAAAGGACGATATGGGAACTGCCCTCAAGACAGCCGCCAGAAAGAACCGTAACAATATAACAAGCGCAATTTTAGGCGCGGCTTTAGATGAAAACGGGGCTTTAGATAAAATAGAGCGTGCTGCTATAGATAGTGCCTTCGATATAGCCGCCGAAAAGGTCTATAGCAGGATAGTAAAAATAATTTTAGACAGTGCCTCAAATAGAGTAGAGAGTAAGAGCATCATAGAGGCCTTTGAGTTTGCAGTGGAGGATGATTCTAGGGCCTCCCTAGTAAAAGCCATCCTCGGCCATGAAGAAGTAAAAGCTATAATACAGGATGATGTCGTTGCCCAAGCATTGAAGAGTGCTGCTGATAGGAACTATGCAAATGTAGAAAAGGCAATCCTCAACAATTGGCACACGAAGAAAGCATTCATAGCAGCAATAGAAAAGAGTGATACAGATTTAATAGCAGTCATTTTAGGTAAGTGGAAGCCAGGCCAACCCCTCATCGAGGCGGTAGAGAGTGGGGACAGCGAACTCGTAAACGCTATCATCAACACCCCGAAAGCCCTTGAAAAGGTAAAAGACGAAGAGCTTGAAAGTGCTTTCATGCAAGCAGCCAGCGATAATACCCAAGTCACTATCTTAGAAATCATAGTGGGCAATAGTACAGCCAAAGATAGGATAAGCCAAGCAACCACATCCCAAGCCTTTAGTACAGCTGTAAAAGAAGATTATAGAGCTACTGTAGTTGCTATCCTAGCTAACGTAAAGGGTAAATTAACAACTGAAGATGTAAAAAAAGCGTTTTCCCAAGCTGTTTCGACCCTAGCAACTGACTTTGTCGAAGCCATTGTAAATAACGCCGGAGACAAGCTAGGAAACGAGGATGTAGTGGATGTTTTCAAAAAAGCAGAGAGGAGCGAACGTGAAATAGTATTAATGCTAAGTATTGACAGTGTGAAAGATAAAATTGACAGTGTGAAAGATAAAATTGACTCTACCAACATAAATGATGTATTCCAAAAAGCCGCTGAAAATGGTTCCTCGGGTGTAGTAGAGGCTGTTATGAAAAATGCCCAAGATAAGCTCAACAATGAGTTTATAGCAACTGCCTTAGCAACATCAGTAAATGAGCCGACTTCAAAGGCTATAGTAGATAATTGGGATGAAGCCATCTTATTAAACGCATTAGAAGAGGCCACGGTATTGGCAGGCCTGATGAATAATAGCTACCTAATAATGAATTCAGAACATAGAGAGTTTTTCTTAACAAGATTACGGCCTGAAGAAATAAAAGCCGCATTTATGGAAGCTGCAAAGAAAGGATGGTATAATAAGGCAATAAAATTTATCTTAGCTCAATACAGTAGCTCATTAGATAGAGATACGCTAAAAAGCAGCCTGAACGCTGCGGTAGAAGCAGGTAAAGCGTTAGTAAGCGATGTTTCAAAACAAGCAGAAAATACTATGTTGTTGAAGGGCATTTTAGACAGTCTGTATGTTCAATCAGTGCTACAAAAAGAAGACATAGAGGAGGCTATAAACATTGCACAAGGGAATACAGAGATAGTGGATTTACTTACAGGTTATCAGAACACCTGGCCTGCGAACACTTAGTACCGGATAATCAATAGAAGTTAATAAATAAAAAATGACTAGATAATGACAAGGGAGTGTTAACTCAGGAGAGAAACAAATTCTCCCGATACCCTTTCAGACTAATGAAATCTATCTATAAATTCACATTACCAATTTTTTAAACTAAAATTATAATTACTATGTCTTTCAGAATAAAAAACCTATTAATCGTTCTAATCACCTTTTTAGCAGCCATAGGTGCCTGTGGAAGAAGAGCACCATCAGTTAGTGGAGGACAACCGAGTAATACAGGACAACCAACGGTAAAGACAATCATCAAACTACTAAGCGAGGGGAAGAGTGACGAACTAAAGAAACTTATCAGTGAGCCTCTTGGGAGCCCTGGAGATACACTCAGTGAACTCCGTGGGGCAGTAGGAGCATGTATGCCGAACAATACCGATCGTGAAAAACTACTGTCAGAAGTGGTGTTTCATTGCGCAGAGAAGGGTAAGGATATTCCCTTAAGCGTCATTCTAGCTAACGCAGAGGCACAGGCTAAACTAACCCCAGACGACATAACAGCTTCCTTCGATGCAGCCGTCGCAGCGGGCCATGACGAGGTAGTAAAGGTAATTTTAGCCCAGGCCCTAGATAAAATTCCAGCTACAGCGCTCCAAGGCGCCTTTAGCAAGGCAGCTGCCGCAGATGCTACGGCACCCCTCGTAGCAGCCATCCTTGGGAATAAAGAAGCGCGAAAAAAAGTAGGAGATACAGCCATTGCCGAAGCATTGCAGAGGGCTGTAGAGGAGGGGCTTGGAGAAGTAGAAAAGGCGATTCGCGATCATTGGAGCGCGCAGTCAGCATTCATAGAGGCAATAGACAATGGGAATGCAGATAGAGTAAAAACCTTGTTAAGCCATGCTAAGACAAAAGATAAAATAGATAAACAAACTGTCCAAAATGGACTGCAAGAAGCTGCCAACGAACCTGCCAAGACAGACGTAGTTAAGGCCATTCTAGAGAATCTAGGGGAAGAAGAAATAGCTGAAGCGTTCCAAAAAGCTGCTGACGAGGGAAAAGATAAAGTAGTAGCAGCCATTCTGGCCAATGCTGACCCTAAGCCAGAGGAAAAGGTAGTAGTTGAAGTGTTCCAAAAAGCTGCTGACGAGGGAAAAGATAAAGTAGTAGCAGCCATTCTGGCCAATGCTGACCCTAAGCCAAAGGCAGAGGTAGTAGTTGAAGTGTTCCAAAAAGCTGCTGACGAGGGAAAAGATAAAGTAGTAGCAGCCATTCTGACCTATGCTGACCCTAAGCCAAAGGAAGAGGTAATAGTTGAAGCGTTGAAAAAAGCTGCTAACGAGGGAGAGGATAAGGAAGCTGTAATAAAAGCCATTTTAGATCACTGGGATGTAGGAAAAGCCCTCATCAATGCGGTAGAAAATGGTAACAGCCAACTCGTAGAGGATATCACCAAAAACCCGCGAGCCCTAAATAGTTTAGACCCAAAAACCATATCCGAAGCCTTTCGTGCAGCCGTAGAAAAAAACGATCAAGGTTTAGCCCAAACCATTGCAGATAATGCCAAAGATAAGCTAAGCCAAGAGGGTGTGATAGCTATTTTCGAAGATAAAGTGAAGGATAATGAAGCAGGCAAAGTATCATTAATACTACGTATTGAAAGTGTGAAAGATAAAATAGGCACTTCCAAAATAAGTGAGGAATTCAAAGAAGCCGTTGAAGGTGGTAAAACGAATATAGTAGGGGCTATTGTGAAAAATGCCCAAGCTGAGCTCACAGATCAGGATATAGCAACTGTCTTAGCAAAATCAGTAAACAGGCCGATCTCAAAGGCTGTAGTAGATAATTTGGTTCCGGTGAATGGGGAGTCCATCGTGGGCAGAGCATTAAGTACCAATAATATAGAGATGTTGGCATGCCTGATGAATAATGTTTACCTAGCAATGGAAGTATCATTAGACGAGCTCTCAAAATTAGCTCCTAAAATAATAAAAGACGTATTTACAAAAGCTGCACAGCAAGGGTGGTATAATAATACAGTGGTATTTATCCTTAAAGACAAAGACGATAAATACAAAGACAAAGACGATGCAACATTAAAAGAATTAGATAGAGAGACGCTAAAAAGCGGCCTTAACGCTGCTGTAGAAGCAGGTAAGAAATTAAGTGAGGGACCAGATGCAGCTGCTTTAAAAGGAAGAAATACTGAGTTGTTGAAGAACATTTTAGACAGTCCGTATGTTCAATCAGTGCTACAAAAAGAAGACATAGAAGAGGCTATAAACATTGCACAGGGAGATACAGAGATAGTGGATTTGCTTACAGGTTATCAGAGCACCTGACCTGCGAACACTTAGTACCGGAATCAATAGAAGTTAATAAATAAAAAATTACTAGATAATGACAAAGTAGGACACTACTAGGAGAATTAAATAACTTTTTAAACTAAACTATAATTATTATGTCTTTCAGAATAAAAAACCTATTGATCGTTCTAATCACCTTTTTAGCAACCATAGGTGCCTGTAGCAGAAAAGCAGCATCAGTTAGTGGAGGACAACCGAGTAATACAGAACAATTAATGGTAGGGAAAATCATCCAGCTACTAATCGAGGGGAAGAGTGACGAACTAAACGAAATTATTAGTAAACCTCCTGAGAGCCCTGGAGATACACTCAGCGAACTCCTCGGGGCAGTAGGAAAACGTATACCGAACAATACCGATCCTAACCAACTACTGTTAGAAGTGGTGACTCATTGTGCAGGGGGGAATGAAGTGCTTGCCTTAAGTGCCATTCTAGCTGACGCAGGAGCAAAGTCTCAACTAACTTCAGACAACATAAAAGCTTCCCTCGATGCCGCCGCCGCAGCGGGCCACGACAAGGCAGTAAAGGTAATCTTAGCCCAGGCCCAAGATAAAATTACACCTACAGCGCTCCAAGGCACCTTTAGCACGGCAGCAGGCGAGGATGATAAGGCACCCATCGTAACAGCCATCCTTAGCAACGCACAAGCGCAAGAAAAGGTAGGAGATACAGCCATTGCCAACGCATTGAAAAAGGCCTCGGAGAATAACTATACAAAAGTAAAAGAGGCGATTCTCGCTTACTGGGATGTGAAGCAGGCATTCAAGAAGGCGGTAGACGAGGGAGATGCCACTAGCGTAGACGAACTACTCAGCAATGCTGAGGAAAAAGCGGAAATAGGGAGTCAAGCCATCCAAGAAGGATTGAAAGAAGCCGCCAATGCTGAACCTCCCAAGACAGCTGTCATTGGAGCCATCTTAAATAACCTATCAGCTGACGAACTAGGCCAAGCCTTGCAACAAGCCGCTAGCCAGGGAGATGATAAAGTAGTAGCAGCTATCCTAGAGGGGTTAGGTAACGACCCTGATAAGATAGCCACCATACTACATTCAGCTAAAAAGAATAGCAATGACGATGCTGTCAAAGCTATTTTAGAAGGGTTAGACGATGATAAGAAAGTAGCTTTGCTAGATTCAGCTAAAAAGAATAGCAATGACGATGCTGTCAAAGCTATTTTAGAGGAGTTAGGCAACGACCCTGATAACACAGCCACCATATTAGAGGGTGCTAAAAAAGATAACAAGTATCCTAATGCAGCAGTAGCTATTCTAGCTAGGTTAGGTGGTGACCCTGATAACACAGCCGCTGTCTTAGACTCAGCTAACAAGAATAGTAAGAAAGAAGCAGAAAAAGCTATTGTAGATAAGTTAGCTGAAGATACTAAGGAACTAGTTTCCGTATTAGATGCTGCTAACAAAGAGGATAAATACCCTGGTGCAACGGAAGCTATTGTAGGTGAGCTAGTTAGAGATACTGATGATAAAGCTGATAAACTAGTTTCCATCTTAGATGCTGCTAAAAAATATAATAAATCTGATGCAACGAAAGCTATTGTAGATAAGCTAGGTGAAAATTCTGCTTTTTTAATAAAAACGTTTACCTCAGCAGTAAGTAAGGGCAGGGTTTCTGTGGTAGAAGAAATTCTTACAAACCCCAAAACGAAAGAAAAGATAGATGCCTCTACCCTAGGTGAGCAACTTCAGAAGGCTGCAGATGATAATAGGGCTAATGTAGCGGAAGCTATCCTAAAAGATGCAGATAAGTCAAAATTAAATAGTGAATTGATAATAAAGGCATTAAAAGCAGCGGGGGATGATAGTGTATTTAGATCTATCTTTATAGCAGTCGTAAAAGAGGGGTATGAAAAAGCAGTTGTAGATGCCATCCTAGCAGATGGAGACTTGAAAGGCAGGCTGAAAAAAGAGTACATAGAGAATGCTATAACAGTTGCGAATAATAGTGATGTAAAGCAGGCTCTTCAAGATTATTTAGCCACCTTGCCATAAGATAGCCGCCGTATCAGAGGCTGCTGCTAAAATGGTAAAGAAGCAGAATGAAGAATATGAACCAAGAGCTAGGAAAATAACTTATTAAACTAAAACATATATTATGTCTCTCAGAATAAAGACCCTATTAATCGTTCTAATCACCTTTTTAGCAGCCATAGGTGCCTGTGGAAGAAAAGCACCCTTAGTTATTGGAGGACAACCGAGTAATAGAGAACAATTAATGGTAGGGAAAATCATCCAGCTACTAACCGAGGGGAAGAGTGACGAACTAAACGAAATTATTAGTAAACCTCCTGAGAGCCCTGGAGATACACTCAGCGAACTCCGTGGGGCAGTAGAAGAGTGTTTACCGAAAAATAGCAATCCTAGCAAACTACTGCAAGAAGTGGTTGCTCATTGTGTAGAGAATAATAAAGTTATTCCCTTAAGTGTCATTCTAGCTGACCCAGGTGCACAGTCTCAACTAACTCCAGGCAATATAAAAATTTTCCTCGATGCCGCTGCCGCAAAGGGCCATGACAAGGCAGTAGAGGTAATCTTAGCCCAGGCCCAAGATAAAATTACAGCTACAGCGCTCCAAGGCACCTTTAGCACAGCAGCAGGGGATGATGATAAGGCACCCATCGTAGAAGCCCTCCTTAAGAATAAAGCAGCGCAACAAAAAGTAGGAGATGCAGCCATTGCTAACGCATGGCAGAAGGCTGTAGAGGGGGGGCGTGGAAAAGTAGAAAAGGCGATTCTCGATCATTGGGATGTGAAGACGGTCTTCAAGAAGGCGGTAACCGATAATAATAAAACTGTAATAGAAGGTCTGCTCAGCAATGCTAAGACAAAAGCTAAAATAGATCAACAAACCATCCAAGACGGATTAGAGCAAGCCGCCAAGACTACTCCACCCAAGACAGCCGTTATGGAGGCCATTTTAAATAACCTATCAGCTGACGAACTAGGCCAAGCCTTACAAAAAGCCGCTAGCCAGGGAAAGGCTAAAGTAGTAGAAGTAATTTTAGCCCAGACCCAAGATAAAATTACAGCTACAGCGCTCCAAGCGGC
>JAKSDE010000480.1 GCA_022360235.1 Cytophagales bacterium | reverse complement strand
TTGCAGCAGGTAAGCAGCAGTAACACCGACGAAGACAAAACATAAAAATTCCTCTTCACCCTCTATAAGATTTGATTAATATACGCTAAAAGAAACATGTATTAAGTAGCGTTGCACTCACACTCCACTTTATTCTTAGCCTACTTTATTACTTACTATACTCATCTTCATCACCAAGATAGTAATTCTCATCTTCTTCCGATTCTCCTTCTGTCCCATGTCCATAAACTTTGTAGTATTCTTCTTTAAACGCTTTACGCATCATCTTTTTTATAAAGTCCAACTCACCACCTTGCTCTCCTACAGCTTGTAATTGACTTCTAAACGAATTAACTGCTTCATGCTTTCCCCCTCCCTCTGCCAAGGCTATGATCGCTTCCAAGGCTGCTGCTGCATCTTTCTGCCTATATGTGCATATGGTATAATCGGTGTTCTTTAGTAAGTCTCTTGCTAACAAGGAATCTTGATCTGCTCTACCTCCTTTTAGCTCATCAACCAGTCTTGAATAATAAGCTTCCTCTTCAGCCAACTGTTCATCAATAGTGGTATTCTCTGCACTACTTTTTACTGCAATATCTACCTTGCTACGAGAGGTAATCACTACATATTCTTTTCCTCTAATCAAGCTTTCCCAATTCCTAAGTATTGCTTCTACATTATCTCCAAAGCGATATTCGAATTGATTTAGCGCTATTCTGTCATTTCCATTTTTTTCCTCACGTAAGAAGTTGTTCATAGTATCTCCCGAAAAAGTAACTTTACCCTCCCTTATCTTACCTAAGTAATCTCTAAACCCCTGCTGTATCTCTGTTCTTAAAAGACTTACAATAGATTCTAGTATCAAGGCTGCTTTTCTTTGCTCTTTTTCACGTAAAGCTAGATTCGTATTCTCCAGTAAATCTTGAGCAATAGCACTATGATTTTGCTTTCCTACAAGCATTTCAAACAATCTTTTCATACAATCTTCATCTTCGAGAGGTCCTAAAGCATTACTTCTGCTATATGTAATTAACCACTTAGGAGTTATGTCCAGTATGCTTAGTGCAACCTCATCCTTAGAATAACCTAAGATGATGTTCAGTTCTGTATAGTTTTCCTCACTGCCTCTACAAGGAGGTGGCGATCCGCATAGCCTCCATTCCAAAGCATTATCTCTAAATCTATAATTCGCATCGTCCCCCTGCTCCATCGAAACCAAGATATCTTGGGCTGGCTCCTGTATTAGTTTCTTTTTGCAGCAGGTAAGCAGCAGTAACACCGACGAAGACAAAACATAAAAATTCCTCTTCACCCTCTATAAGATTTGATTAATATACGCTAAAAGAAACATGTATTAAGTAGCGTTGCACTCACACTCCACTTTATTCTTAGCC
>JAKSDE010000107.1 GCA_022360235.1 Cytophagales bacterium | reverse complement strand
GATGTCTCGAGTCAAACTGCGACTGCATACCTGATTGTTGTGATATCTTGCAGGTGTAGTTTTTCTTGGCGAGCTGGCCAGAATTTATAATAGCCATACAGAACACAATAAGAGAGGGCTGATGACCCGATGCAAGCTGCAACAACAACAGGAAACGTTGAAGGGTTCTGCTCAAGGCCACTGATAAGATTCATCCCGAAGAATCCAGCTGGCACTGAGGAGAGAAGAATTGAGAAACTGGCAATGCTCATGACCAGGTTGACTTGAATGGTGCGATTTCGAATGCTGTCCATGCGCAAGTGCCATAACTCCCTGTGGATTGCATGCTCTCTCGAAATTACTGAGGATATCAGCACAGTATAAAGAGCACCCTAAAAAACTGCATTTTCCAAGCAAACCACAACCTGGTTTGCATGGAAAATCGGAAATATACAAGCTCAGAGCTGGATGTCATTGTGGGCACTGCAAAAATATCTCCCATATGCGACGTCCAGTTTGCAGTTGGTTAGATGTGCCAAAACAAAAGTGCTGGCTAACCAGAGTTTAGGAAACAAGTTCTTCAAGTGTCAAGTAGTTGCTCGCATGTTTGACAGTCCAAACCCACTCTGGTGCTGAAAAATTCGAACCTAGAAGTGTCCATGTTCTCCTCCATTTCTCTGAGTGTGCACTCCACAGTTTCAACCTGTCGCTCATAGCTGTCCAGGAGAGCAGCAGCTAACTTCATGTGCCTTGTGTAGGGCTTCTTGCTGGACAACGGATTCGATTGTGCTGTTGTCTGTTGCTCACTCAAACAAATAGCTGCCAGGAGCTTTTCATTGTCAGCAACCTGAAGCAAAAAGCACTCCAAAGCTTGGACAACGAACTCGTTAAAATTGCAACACACAGTTTAGGTTATGGTTCATATGATTATGCTATTGCATTGTTGCACACAACAACTATCTGTCATTTTATGTTACTCTACATTACTCTTTTGTAGTGATATTGATTTATTGACTGAAGTAAACTATACTTGAAGT
>JAKSDE010000118.1 GCA_022360235.1 Cytophagales bacterium | reverse complement strand
GTGAACATTTTAATCCGATTTTTAGTTAAAAATTGTAATCTAATAATTTTTTAAGGGTTAAGTAAATGTATTATTCTATAAGTTTAATTACCTTGGGTACCTTTCTAAAAAAGATTGAAGTAGAATAGTGGCACTCAACTTATCAAGGTTAGCTTTATTCCTTCTGTCTTTTTTCTTATAGCCTCCTTGAATCATTCCTGCTAGTGCTATTTTTGAAGTATACCTTTCATCTTGCTGAAAAATCTCTTGCCGTGGAAAAGTTTGTTGAAGTAAGTGGATAAACTTTTTTACTATTATTGTGATCAATGATTCTGTGTTATTCAGCCGCTTAGGTAATCCAATGACAAAGGCTTCCACCGCTTCTTGTTGTTCATAAGCTTTTAAAAAAGCCACTACTTCTTGCGCTTTAATCGTAGTCAGTGGGGTGGCAATGATTTGTTGAGGGTCTGTCACAGCAATACCTACGCGCTTGAGCCCATAATCAATAGCTACTATTCTACCCATCCCTTTTTAATTAAGTAAAGCTTTCCTCGCAAACATTTTTCTCACTTCGTTTTCTAGTTCTAATGCTTTAGGTAACAAAATTTCATCTTCCACGCTCGCATGCATAATAAGTTCCTTTTCAAAAGCTTTCAACTCAGCATAGAGCACACACATATGCTGATCTGAAGAATCTTGTAAAGTATAATTTCCTGTGATTTTTCTAATACCTTTCATCTCGTCGTCATGATCGTGATGCTGGGTAGCAAAATCTTTGATACTTTTTTTCTCAAGGGTATAGTAAAGTTGTGCATAGTTACACTCAAATTTTAGCGCTTTAGCAAGAAAGTTGATATAGGAAAAAACTTCATCTTCTTCCTCATAGATGTGTAAAATAAAATCTTCTACGAATAATGGAAGAACTATTTTTAAGTCTTTAGCTACACGATGATGAAGCGTATGGGAAGGTTTTAAGTTATCTATAAGATTGGCTATGTAGGGTAAACGTTGCTTAACAAACACATAATGCATATGCTTTAGATACTCGATAATCAAGTCGAGTGGAAGCTTTACCACTCCAGGATCTTTTCTTTCTTCTACTGCATCCTCGAGCTTTGCTATTACTTTAGTAATATCTAACCCTTTTTCTTTGCAAACTTGTGCTAAGGTTTGCTCCGAATAATTATAAAATTCGATACCAAAGTAATGCAGCACAGATGCATAGACATAGTTCTGTGCTACTAATTCCGTAATTCTCTTGCTGCTCATGCTCAATTTTCCTTCATCTTTGTAGGCAAAGATACATCTTTATTCCTACAAATATTAAAGTGTTCGTTTGAAGATGCAAGCATTCGCTGGATAACTGACTTTAGACTGCTGCAAAACGCAGCAAAATCCGCTCATATAGCCTATAAAGAAGGGATGTAACCTAATTTTGCAACAGTCTCAGTAAGTCATTAAATTTTTTTAAAATATATATTTTACACAATTATTATGACGTTCCCCCCGCCTATCAAGGTCATGGGATAGTCGATAAAGCCGTTTATCATCCAGGCAAGTGCAAAAATAAGTCAAGAAGTTTACAGAAAGCCCGCAAGCGACGTTCATCCATAGAGGCTTTGATAGGTCCTATGAAACAAGCATTT
>JAKSDE010000111.1 GCA_022360235.1 Cytophagales bacterium | reverse complement strand
GCTCGGAGAAAAACTTCCTTACGTTGGCTTCGCTTGACAACAGCTGCCTAGCCAGCAACCGACCGGCAAAGTACTCCTGGAAAGTAAGGTGGGGAAACTGGTACTGCCTGCCCACTGAATGCAGGAGCAAGAAGCCGCTCTCTTTCAGCATCGCTTTAATCTTAGCATCCACTCCTAACACCTTATCGACTAGCCCTTGGCTAATCAGTAGTTCTCCTTTCTTGAGCCCCTCCAAAGCAATATGCCCAAGCTTATCGAATAGCTCTTCTCGCTTTGTATACGGAAGGGGTGAATTCACCTTCCTTTGCCGCTCTTCGTACCGGTTACAAGTATACTCGGTAAGCATACGATACAGCCCAGAAAGACTCCCGTTGCTCGTCTCTGTACGCACACCACTTCCCTTGTCTTCCCACAAGAAACACAATATCTGCAGGTTCACTGGAACGTGGGCTATATTCGTTATGGCAGGGTACTCCCGTATAAACGCTAGCAGCTCCGCACCAAGATCAGGCGATAAGTCACCCCTTATATAATCCTCCATTTGCGCATCACTGAGCCCCATATGCTCTATTTCTATGAAAGGGAGTTCCTGGTCTTGGACTTCTAATAGCTTTTTCTCCCGCTCTATCCCATAGGGCCGAGAGAGCAGCAGTAACTTGTGCCTACCTCTTAATGCTTGATCTATAAGCTTTTCACTGGCTCCATAGCGCTCATCGAGCCCATCGAGCACCAACAGCGTCGTGGGCCGCTCTAGCTCTTCGCTGATCTGGCGCCGCAAACGCTTATACTCCTCATCCTCCTCCATCGGAGGAAAGCAGTGATTGGCAATAGCAGTAGCAAGGGTCTCTCTCCTGAACAAGCCATTATCATCATATCGCTTTTGTTGTAATTCCCTGACTGGAAGCACATAGACCGCCTCAAACGCCTCACCCCACTTTCCTTGCGACCAACTGTAAGCCAGCTTGCGACTGAGCGTGGTCTTCCCTGTCCCTGGCTCCCCAACCAAGAGCACCTTGTGAATCTCTC
>JAKSDE010000201.1 GCA_022360235.1 Cytophagales bacterium | reverse complement strand
TTTGGATAGGATGCTCCTCATCCGAGCACCAGAGGGACTTTAACCCTCCTGATCAATGCGCTGCCCGGCGCACACTACAAGTCGATCTGCCACTGGGCGTCGGATAAGAAGGTGATGTTACCATCCCCCCCTCTCCTAAGAACATAGCGGGCTAGTTTCCCAGCACTAGGCTCAAGCCTCTTTGCGCCCCATCATGATAGCGATCGAACGGGCAACACTGGCATTATTATGTAATTGACGGTGACAGGTGGGGTTGCAGCATTAGTAAGTTGCTTGGATTGTCGCTACCTCCTTCCTTCTTCGGGTGGAGGTGGTGTAGATCCCATGGCATCTTTTTGGTTATCTGCTGTTTACATACTGGACAATTTCCTCCTTGACGCTTCCAGATGGCAGCCCACTTTGGTCGTTTGGCTAAACGCTTTAGCAGTTGCCAGGTTTGACGTTCTTGAAAGTATGAATGCCAGCAAGGGTCGTAGGGATTGGAGGCGTTCTTGATTTACCGATGTCTTTGGATCGGCGTCTGACCAGCTCGCAACAGGTGGATTGTCTCTGTTTGGTCTAAACCCTCTTTTTGACTCGCCGGGAAGTGCCCCCACTGTTCTGGTGGAAAAAAGTATTGCCTTTTTATCCACTTTGCCCCCATGGATGGGGGTCTTCTTCTTGCCCATTTCCATAGCTTAGGGTTGATCTTATAGTCCATCTGCAGGAAGGTTTCCTTAGCCGACACGTGATGGGGATAGTAGCTCCATCCTCTAATGAGTGGATTGAGCCGTTTGATCACATTCCACTGGCTGGCTGTTTGGTTGGATTTAAGCGTGCTTTTAACTTTTTCAAGCAGGCGTTGGCAGCTTCCTTTCGACGGCTTGATGAGCAATTTACCACTATACTTCTTGATATGCTGACCCAGAAAGTCGAAGCCTTGGTCGATATGGCTTATTTTTGTCTTATTGGGGGACAGCCTTAGGCCTCTTTCTTGTAGGAAGTTGGCGAGCAGTGGCTGGACTATTTGCTCCTG
>JAKSDE010000114.1 GCA_022360235.1 Cytophagales bacterium | reverse complement strand
TATGTTGACTATATTTTTAAACGCAGGTTTAGCGCTTATGGGAGCTGGTGTAGGTGCCGGCATAGTAGCGTTGGGCGCCGGCATTGGCATTGGTAAAATTGGTGGTGCTGCTATGGAAGCCATTGCAAGACAGCCAGAGGCCAGTGGTAAAATTCAAACAGCCATGATTATTGCGGCTGCCTTGATCGAAGGAATTTCCCTCTTCGGTATTTTAATCTGCTTGCTGATTGCTACTAAATAAAGTAGCTCCATCCAGCTATTCAATAGCAATGGAGCGAATAAACTTTTGTGTACTAAAGATTCTGTTATTCAATAAAATACACTATATCCCATGAATTTGATTACACCTGATTTAGGGCTCATCTTTTGGCAAACCATCATCTTGCTTGTAGTCCTATGGATTTTGAAAAAATATGCGTGGAAGCCTATTCTTCATACGCTACAACAACGAGAAAACGCTGTTGAAACTGCTTTAAAGTCAGCTGAAAAAGCAAGAAAAGAAACAGCACAATTACACGCTAACAATAAAAAACTGATCGAAGAAGTAAGACAAGAACGTGATAAAATTATTAAAGAAGCAAAAGATGCTGAAAAGACTATCATCGAAGAGGCTAAAGGGGAAGCAGAGAAGGTAACCACTGAAATGATCGAGAAAGCAAGGGTAACCATTCAAAATGAAAAGGAAAATGCCATCATAACATTGAAGAATCAAGTAGGTTTATTCGCTATACAAATTGCCGAGCAATTGCTAAAAAGAGAACTGACAACAAAAAAAGCACAAGAAGCTTTTGTAAGAAATGTTGTGAAAAAGATGAAGTTGAAATAAATGTCTGTTACAAGGGAGCACATAACACTTCAATACAATTTACCTTATGCCAGCACTTAGAGTAGCATCAAGATACGCCAAGTCCTTATTACAACACGCCATAGCGCAAAACAGGGTAGATAACATCCATCAAGATATGCTACTGCTCGATAAGGTCTGTAATAGTAACTGCGCGTTTCTGTTAATGTTAAAAAGTCCTGTCATTAGCGGTGACAAAAAGTTGAAAATACTAAAGCAAATCTTTAAAAATAAAGTAGATGAGCTGACATTTGACTTTTTTAGCATGGTTGCTCAAAAAAATCGCGAGAAAGTACTCCCCACTATTATAAAATCCTTCCTAGCACAATACAACACTTATAGAAAAATTACACTTGCCTATGTAACAACCACATTCCAATTAACTGATAACTTGCGTGCTCACTTTAAAACAATTGTAAAAGAAATGGTATCGTGTGAAGAAGTGAAGTTGATAAACCCGATCAATGAATCTTTACTGGGAGGATATATCCTGCGCGTGGGAGATAAACAGATCGATGAAAGCTTAAGAACAAAGTTAAGTTTACTAAAGCTAGTATTGACGAAGGAGGCTTATACACACCATATTTAAAAGGTTCTAATGCAGCAAATCTTTTTAAAATTAAAAGCTTACTATGCTGGTGAAAAACTAAGGAGGCATCATAATGAAAGATAACATAGAAGTAAGGCCTGATGAAGTTTCTGCTATACTTCAAGAGCAATTAGCTAACTTTAAAATAGAAAGCACGCCCGAAGAAGTAGGAACGGTGCTCCAAGTGGGTGATGGTGTAGCACGCATCTATGGATTAGCTAAAGTACAAGCAGGAGAGTTGTTAGCCTTTGAAAATAACTTGAAGGCTTTAGTACTCAACTTAGAAGAAGATAACGTAGGCGCAGTAATATTAGGAAACGCGAAAGGCATTAAAGAAGGTGATACCGTAAGAAGAACAAAACGTATCGCTTCTATCAAGGTAGGCGATGGCTTGATCGGAAGAGTCATCAATGCTTTAGGCGAGCCTATTGATGGAAAAAAGGCTATCCAAGGGAAGCTTTTTGAAATGCCCTTAGAAAGAAAAGCACCAGGGGTAATTTACCGTCAGCCAGTAAGCGAACCCTTACAAACAGGGATCAAAGCCATTGATGCTATGATTCCTATTGGAAGAGGACAAAGAGAATTGCTCATCGGCGATCGGCAAACAGGCAAAACATCTATAGCCGTGGATACCATTCTTAACCAACGAGCGTTTTTTGAGCAAAAAATGCCTATATATTGTATCTATGTGGCTGTTGGACAAAAAGCCTCTAGTGTGGCAAGTGTAGTAGCAGCACTCGAAGAGGGAGGAGCCATGGATTATACAGTCGTAATAGCAGCGCCTGCCTCTACCTCTGCCCTTATGCAGTTTTTTGCACCATTTGCGGGAGCAGCTATTGGAGAGTTTTTTAGAGATACAGGAAGAGCTGCTTTGGTAATCTATGATGACTTGTCAAAACAAGCCGTTGCTTATAGAGAACTCTCATTGTTACTTAGAAGACCGCCCAGCCGTGAGGCTTACCCAGGAGATGTGTTTTACTTGCATTCACGATTACTCGAAAGAGCAGCCAAGATTAACAAGAACGATGAGATCGCCCAAAAGATGAATGACCTCCCACTCGCCTTGGAAGGAAAAGTAAAAGGAGGAGGGTCGTTGACAGCGTTGCCTATTATTGAAACACAAGCAGGAGATATCGCTGCTTACATACCAACGAATGTGATTTCCATTACAGACGGTCAAATATTTCTTGAGGCAAACTTATTTAATATAGGTATCCGACCAGCCATTAATGTAGGTATCTCGGTGTCGCGTGTAGGAGGAGCAGCACAAATTAAGTCGATGAAAAAAGTAGCTGGAGCATTGAAGCTGGAACAAGCCCAGTTCCGTGAATTAGAAGCCTTTGCAAAGTTCGGCTCTGATCTCGATGCAGCTACACAAGCAACAATCAACAGGGGCCAAAGAAATCAAGAAGTCCTGAAACAAATGCAGTATGCACCTCTACCCGTTGAGAAACAAGTAGCAATCATTTATGCTTCTACAAAAGGCTATTTAGATAAAGTTCCGCTAGAAAAGGTAAAAGCGTTTGAAAAAGCATACCTAGAACTTTTAGAAGCGCAATATAAAGATACCTTAGCTAAAATTGCTGCAGGCAACTTTGACGATGATGTAAGTAAAGTGCTAACTGCTGAAGCGGAAAGTCTAGCCAAACAATACATTTAGACGCGTATATAGTAAAATAAATGGCTAATATCAAAGAAGTAAGAAATCGGATAAAATCAGTCACTGCTACACAGCAGATTACAAAAGCCATGAAGATGGTTGCTGCAGCAAAGTTGGGTAAAGCGCATAGCCAAATTCTTCAACTACGCCCCTATGCCGAAAAGCTAACAACAATCTTAGGAAACATTCTGGCGCGTATCGAGCAAGAGCTAGTCAAGGCTTACACTCAAGAGCGACCGATGAATAAGCTCCTGCTTGTAGTAATCAGTTCTGATAGAGGGCTTTGTGGTGCTTTTAATATAAATGTCTTCAAAAAAACACTTAGCTACATCCAGGAAACCTGTAAATTATCGCTTCAACAGGTTACTTTACTTCCTATCGGCAAAAAGGCATTCGATTATTTTCAAAAAAGAAACTTTACGCTTATTAAAGATTATGCTATGCTACTCCGTCATTTAAACTTTGAACACACTAGAAAAGCATCGGAATTTATAGTAGAAGCCTTCCAAACAAAAACTTACGACCGAGTAATATTGGTCTATAGTGAATTTAAGCATATAGCTACGCAAGTACTCAAAGTCGAACAGTTCTTGCCAATCATCCCTCCCCCCAAAAATGAAGGAAATGGCAAAATAATTGACTATATTTACGAACCAACAAAAGATTATATAGTAGAAAAACTTGTTCCTCAATTATTAAAAACTCAATTTTACAAAGCTTTGCTCGAATCTAATGCTTCAGAACAGGGTGCTAGAATGACAGCGATGAGCAAAGCTACTGATAATGCGGATGAATTATTAAAAGAACTTTCGCTTACTTACAATAGAACACGCCAAACTGCTATTACAAAAGAAATTATAGAGATTGTTGCAGGAGCAGAGGCGCTTTCGCGTGTATAAGTATTTTGGGAAAATGTAGAATAAATCATTTTCTTTACAATTTAAAATAGAGTAGCTTATGACAAAACCTGAATTTATAGAATTGCTGAAAGTGATAGGAGCCATTATTGCAAGTATGGCTGCACCTACCATATACTTTCTTCCTAGTATCATTGCTTATGAAAGAGACCACCATAAGTTCTGGCGATTACTCGCTTTAAATATCTTTTTAGGGATAACCGTTATTTTTTGGATTGTCGCGTTAGTGTGGGCCATCTTAGGTAAACAAAGACCTGAAGATGAGGATGAGGAAGATTATGATTGATAAAAGAATCGCTTAATAGCAAGGGTCGCACCATGTGTTAGTGAAAATGCAGTAGGCATGATAGTCGCGAATAAGCGATGAGGAGCAAGTTAATTAGTCGGCCCTTAATTAAGTATTAGATGCTGTGTTTTTATCATAGAATTCATAGAGAGCTGCCTTTGAAAAATGTTTAAAATTCCAAGCGAAGTGCGGCCAAAAATTGGCGTGTTGGATAGAATCAGGAAGTTCAGAAGGCAACACAATGGGGGCCATTACAGTGTGGAGTTCTACCTTGTTTTACCCCCTGTCACTTCTGAGAGGAGGACCTAAAACTCAGAACTCGGAACTAAAAACTTAGCCTGCTGCCAAACGCATCAAAAATAGAATCATCGAGCGTTATTAAAGGTCGACTAATTTTACTTTTTTCTAAGCAGGGGCTTTGAAAGATAAAGAATAGCATCTCTTTGAAAGTGCTAGCCTTAGCAAAGAAACTTTATATAGTTTCATCGTGTTTCTTTACCTAGAAAGGAGTAATAGAATGATAGCTGTGAATAAGTAATGAATAGTACTATACTAGATACGGCCAAAGAGAAGTTGTCCCAGCATGGATATTTACCTAGCAAGGGGGCGAGTAACATCAATTTGATCGATGAAATTAAGCGTCTTAAAAAAGAAAAAAATGCGATTTTACTAGCCCACTATTACCAGGAAGATGCTATACAAGATCTAGCAGACGTGGTAGGAGATAGTCTACAGCTGGCCCAGCAAGCCGAAAAAGCAACGGCTGATAGGATTGTGTTTGCAGGTGTACACTTTATGGCAGAAACTGCCAAGATTCTCAACCCGCAGAAAAAAGTGATTTTGCCTGATCTCCATGCAGGATGCTCGTTAGCTGAATCTTGCCCTCCCCCTGTTTTTGAAAAGTTTGTACGAGCACATCCTGACCACGTCGTCGTCTCTTACATTAACTGTAGTGCAGCTATCAAGGCGTTGAGCGATATTATTTGCACTTCTTCTAACGCATTGAAGATCATCCAGGCCATCCCTGAAAATAAGCCTATCCTATTTGCACCTGATAAAAATCTTGGGAAGTACCTTATCAAGAAAAGTGGAAGAGAAATGCTCCTGTGGGAGGGGAGTTGTATCGTCCATGAGACATTTTCTCTCGATAAAATTCTGGCCCTTAAAAAAGCACACCCCCAAGCCAAGTTCATTGCCCATCCTGAGTCAGAAGAACACATATTAAAAATAGCTCATTTTATTGGCTCAACCAGTAAATTAATTGATTACGTTAAAAATGACGCAGCAAAGGAGTTTATCGTCGCTACAGAAGCAGGTATTTTACATCAAATGGCCAAAGAAGCACCCCACAAGAAAGTTATACCAGCACCTGTCAATGAAGAAAACGATACATATGGGTGTCATTGCAGTATATGCCATTTTATGAAAATGAACACATTAGAAAAGCTTTACCTGTGCCTTAAGTATGAGTTGCCCGAGATTACCCTGTGTGAATCATTGAGAAAAAAAGCTTTAAAGCCACTAAAAAGAATGTTAGCAATTTCTAACACCCCGCTCCATGAACTCGATACTGCTCAATTAATAGCATAGCAAACAGGTAGAAAAAAGAAAGACTAAACACACTAGGGTTAACCTCTTTTAAAGAAGCGTTAACAGATAGCCCATTTTTTATTACACCAACGTAAACCAAGGGCCATAGGTAATATTATTTTTTGTAAGCACATTCATAGAAAAGGTTAAAATTTGTTCGGAACACCAGTTACTTTGCCACCAGGAATAAATACTCTCCATTTGATAAAGTGATCTGTATATTCCATCTCCCTCTTGAATAGTGAGCTTTGATGCTTGATTCATATAATTATACCCTACTCATCTAAAGGCAGTGCCGGGAAACTTGCACGCTGCGTTCTTAGGGGAGGGGGTGGTGGCAACACCACCTTCTTACCCGACGTGCGACGTGAAGTCGTGTAAACAATTGTTCTGCTAGGACAGAACCCATTCTCAGCTAAGGCAATAGCTGTTAAACGAGTGACAGAAAACAAGGGGAAGAAAACCCCGGGTATTGACGGACAGACAGGGTCCACTCCTTGGCAAAAATTCCAAGCAACAGTATCCCTTCATAGAAGAGGCTATCACCCCAAGCCAGTCAGGAGGATTTACATCCCCAAAGCTAACGGGAAAAAAGGCCTTTAGGGATACCGCCGATGCAAGCTAGAGCCCTGCAGGCACTACATTTACTTGCCCTTGATCCAGTGGCAGAAACAACAGCAGATCCTTGCTCTGATGGGTTTAGAACTCAACGCAGCACGGCCGATGCGATCGCAAGCGGCTTCAGGGTATTAGCAAGGAAAACTGCACCGCCCTGGATACTCGAAGCAGATATCGAAGCATGCTTCGAAGGCATCAGTCACCAATGGCTCCTAGACCATGTAACAATGGATAAGAGGCTACTCCAAGGGAGGCTTCAAGCAGGGATCATGGAAGAAGGCAAGTATGCTTCTTCCTCATCAGGAACACCTCAAAGAGGGATCCTCTCTCCAGTACTAGCTAATATGGCCCTGGATGGCATGTATGATCTGTTAAAGAATCATAAACATGTCAAAGGGAACAAAGTAAAGCTGATACGTTCTGCCGACGACTTTGTCGTTACTGGGAAAGACAAACAGCTCCAGGAGCAAATAGTCCAGCCACTGCTCGCCAACTTCCTACAAGAAAGAGGCCTAAGGCTGTCCCCCAATAAGACAAAAATAAGCCATATCGACCAAGGCTTCGACTTTCTGGGTCAGCATATCAAGAAGTATAGTGGTAAGTTGCTCATCAAGCCGTCTTATCCGACGCCCAGTGGGCGATCGACTCGTAGTAGTGTGGAAGCTGCTGTAATGGGAGTGGAGCGAAGGGGTCGACTCATCCAAGTTTAGAATTGGGTAACAACTTCTGAAAGAAGGAGTTTACTGGAGCAACAACTTCACTAAGAAGGAGGATTACTTGAGTAAATAACTTCCCCAAGAAGGAGGATTCCTTATGGTTAAACAAAATCAGAGAGCTATGAACCGAAGGCAGGCTTTGAACAAAGCCGCAGTCCTGCAGTCACTCTCTGATGGATGATAACAGCCGTGTGAAGCGAGAGTTTCACGCACGGTTGTGTGAGGGGCTTGGGGTGAGATTCCCCTTGCCTACTCGAGCAACCTACTCAATGCATCTCTGGAATGGTGAACGTGGTAAACCCGTTGCATGGCTCATGCAGCGGGCAGAGGAGGTCCCAAAAAGCGAAGGCTACTAGCTCGAAAGGGCAGCCGAAAACATAAGGCGGTAGATAGCGGTTCCAACTTTACCGCACTGCCAAAGCAAGCTGACTTGGGACTGGTGACCGAACGGCAGTCGCTGGCAAGGGAGACGAATAGTACCAGAAAAGTTAGAGGCCTTCAAGGTCAACGTAAAGTTACTAGCCCGACCTAAAGGGTAGTCAACTAAGTCAACGGATAGCACGCAAGGTTGCTTGACTTCTATGGATTTTCCAAACTTTTGAGTATATTTTTTGTCATATTTTTTAATTTCGTGTCATTAACCAATACTGAACAAAATTAGCAAGCTATCTAAGCAGCAGGAGTATTACTAGGCGATCTATTCCTTGATAATAGGTTTTTCTCCTTAACTTCTATATGATGTAGCTAGTGTGTGCCCACTAATGGGACTTGATACCGACAGCTAAAGATGTCTTTGCTTGAACAACGACAAAAGGGTTAGGGAGCATGCGTTTATCGGCGGCACAGGTAAAGGTGTGAAGCCTCCTGACAATGTACT
>JAKSDE010000254.1 GCA_022360235.1 Cytophagales bacterium | reverse complement strand
CTTTTGTTGTTTTCAATCAACGAATTTTAAGCTCCTCCTCCTCTATTTAGCTCCCCTGTTTAACCTTCTGAGCGTAGAGCGGAATATTTTGTCGCCTTAAATAAGCGTGGGCTTACTAATCCCTAGCTGAGCACATATCTGGACCTATGAGGGCATTTGCACGAAAACAGACGGTTATGGACATAATTTTCACTATTCAAATTTAGTATATTGTTTAAATCAAAAATTAATACATTTAGTTGACTCATTTAATGGGTATTTTTCAAGGAAAATTAACTACCTTCAATAAAGTACATTCCAGTAGGTATGACGTGCTTGTCAGCCAAGAGTGAGATATAGGATAGTAGCTCATCCTCAATAAGTACAGTTGAGCGAAAACAGACGGTTATAAAGCTATTTTTGAGTTGTAAGCCTAGGTTTTGTGTTTTGGATTATAATGTATCGAATTATTTATCATCAAGCTTAGGATTTACTTCTAACAAGCTTTCGGCTGTTAATAAAGTGAATCACCGTGAGCCTATTGACTTCAAATATTTTAGCTATAGAGCTGATCGATACTTTTTTATCTAACAGACTTTGAATGTCCTTTTCTTTCCCTGAAAGCTTGGTCTGTTTAGAAAGGCTGCCTTTAGGTCTTCCTAACTTCTTACCTTCCCGCTTTTTTCTAGCAAGGGCTTCTTTGGTTCTCCTAGAAATTAGCCTGCGTTCAATCTCTGCTGAGATACCGAAAGCAAAGGCAAGTACTTTGGAGTGAATATCATTAAAATCTCAAAGCGCTGATTCTCTGTGGTTTGTTTATCCGAGCTTACTCTTATGTAGGCAAAAATCATGGTTTTAGGGATTGTTTTACACAAAGATAAAATAAACCGCTCACTTTAGTTATTTTAACTATAAATTAAGTAATTTAATTATAGGTTTATTAAACGTATATTTCCTATACAAAACGTCCATTTTATTGCAACAATTGTTAACTATGCAAAAGAAACGGACACGACCCAAGCATTATACACAGCCTTCTGATAACCAAATGGTGCGTGACTGGACCCTCTGTGAGCAAGATAAGCAGGCAATCAAACAGTACCCTAAAAGATTTAGGCTTTTTATTGCCATTCAGTTCTGCTCAATACGCTTATTCGGACGATTTGTGCTCAATGCTCAGGAAATACCCCAAAAGTCGTAAATTTGAGGAGCAGAAATGAGCAACCATCCTAAAAACCAAGAATCATGACTAGATATTTAGATCCCACCAACGATTTTACTTTTAAACGAGTTTTTTGCGATAAAAATAGACTCATCTTCGATTACACTGGGAGATGATTTCATAACAGTTATACAAGGTATCCAGTAATAACAAAGAGTTGGGGGGTAATTCATCAAGCAGCTCGTAGAATAAGGCTAATTCGCTTACATGACGGTT
>JAKSDE010000372.1 GCA_022360235.1 Cytophagales bacterium | reverse complement strand
CTTTTGTTGTTTTCAATCAACGAATTTTAAGCTCCTCCTCCTCTATTTAGCTCCCCTGTTTAACCTTCTGAGCGTAGAGCGGAATATTTTGTCGCCTTAAATAAGCGTGGGCTTACTAATCCCTAGCTGAGCACATATCTGTGCAATACTCAGCTTTTGTTTTTTATACAGACAGGCTGCTATGATGGCTTTATGAGCTGCTTGCTTGGTAAGCCCCTTAGGCCGCCCCCCTAATCTACCTCTTGATAGATTTTCTGACACCCTGCTTTTTGCTTTGATCCTCTGTGCTGACTCTAGCATAGCCTATTTTCATGTGCTAGAAAGTTAAATTAAATCAGCTATAGGGGGTAGTTTGCTTAACTGGTTAAATTAAACAGTTTTTTAGACTCAAAACTAGGCCTATGGGGGGATTTTGTCAAGTGCATGAAGAGTAAAAAGAAACGGTCGATTGAGTTTACTATAAAGATCTGTCATTTAATCGGTTTCGTGTTTTTGTGACATCCCCCTTATCCTTTCGCACGAATGATCCCAACGACCCAAGATGTAACAATCCTTGGCAAATTCTACATAACGCTCTCCACCTAAATTCTCAAGTGCATAGATGGCTATTTGCTTCTGTTGTTCGGCTAGGCCTGCTATCAGCCAAGTAAGCCACGCACTGTTCCTGATAATAGCCAGGATGTATACATAGCGATAAAATCTTGGGAGCGAAAAAGCGCTTCAGGGCGTTCCCAAGGCCCTACTTTCGTTGCTATGGCTACGATCTTATTGGGAAACGTAACCCACGTGCCCCACCTGCAGCCATTCATAGCGATATCCTCAGGTTCTTGGTGCTCCTGGTAATCTGGATAATTGTACCAGTACTCCGCCCAACTAGCCCAATCCCTGTCCTCAGGTTGATACTTCGCCTCAACGTGATGGGGGATAGAAACTATGCTCATAATCAATACACAAACTACCCCTTCACCGCTCCTGTCATTACAGTAGTGCAATTTTAATCTATCAAAGGTTTATTTATTGACCAATATATCTTCTTACCGTAACATTATCCCCAAAGTCATGACCTTCCTTTGTAATGCCAACTCCTCTTGCTCCAATCACTTGAGAATTGCTTATAGCAATACCACAATGCCCAGTAGCGTCAGTATAGTTTCGGCGTTCAGCTATAATATCTCCCCGTTCCCAACTGGCCCCGTAACCCATATGCTTCCAATCAGGAATAGTAAAGCTAGAATTAGCCCAGTCCGCAGCCACTACAGGGAATCCGTCATCATATTTAGGAGCCGTTACCCCAGCTTCCTCCAATACGTCATAAATAAATTTATTGCATTTTTTCGTTCCAGATGGGAAATTATCCTTTGTCGTATGCACTATCCAATCCATGCTACCATCATACTTTTCTGCAGTTTTAGCAATAGTATCGCGCTTTGCTATGTTAAAATTCGTTACTTTATTAGATCCCGTTAAATAAAGCAGTAAAACAAAACTAACTAGTTTATTGAAGTTATTCATCATAGTAATCTGAATTGAAAGATTCTCTCCATATTGGAATTTAGTTGCAATACGTAACATAAAAACCGCTGTAATACAAGCCCCTCACTATTCAAGGCTCATGCAATTACAGCGGTGCGATTTAATTTATCAAAAGATTTATTTACTAACCCGTATATCTCCTTACCGCAGCATCATTCTCAAAGTTATGACCTTCCTTTGTAACGCCAATTCCTCTTGCTCCAATCACTTGAGAATTGCTTACAGCAATACCACAATGCCCAGTAGCGTCAGTATAGTTTCGGCGTTCAGCTATAATATCTCCCCGTTCCCAACTGGCCCCGTAACCCATATGCTTCCAACCAAGAATAGTAAAGCTAGAATTAGCCCAGTCCGCAGCCACTACAGGGAATCCGTCATCATATTTAGGAGCCGTTACCCCAGCTTCCTCCAATACGTCATAAATAAATTTATTACATTTGTTCGTTCCAGATGGAAAATCATCCTTTGTCGTATGCACTATCCAATCCATGCTACCATCATACTTTTCTGCAGTTTTAGCGATCTTCTCCCTGTCGTTGTCGTTCATGATGTTAATATCGTCTTTCATCATGTTAAAGTGCGGTACTTTATTACATCCCGTTAAATAAAGCAGTAAAGCAACACTAGCTAGTTTAATTGGTTTATTAAAATTAATCATCATAACAATTTAAAATTTAGAAACTCTCCCAATATTGAGATTAGTTGCAAACTACATAATTACATATTACAAATCAAATGTTTTACATTTAGGTCGTGTTGAAAACTTAATGAAATTGAAACAGGCTATCCACAAAACTTCCCT
>JAKSDE010000223.1 GCA_022360235.1 Cytophagales bacterium | reverse complement strand
TTGCAAGCTTGGGCCGTGCTGGATGAGTCGCTCCAGATCTAGCTGGACATTCTTCACTGCTGGGCAGCCGTTGCAAGATGCCTTGACAATGCACAAGCACCTTTCGCTCCGAGTTATCACATCTTCTGCTGACATTCCGAGCTCGTTCCCTGACGTCCTGTATGCGTAGTGTAGCATTCGGGCGGACTGGTAGGCGCATACCGGTAGATCAAGATCTGTTACTGGTATGCCTGTGTCGAGTTCTAGCATGTCTCTAAATATATCTGACATGGCACTTGCGTGTTCGACGCACTGCTGGCGGCAGAGCGTCAGAAATGCCGGATCGCACCGGCCCATCACCTCTTTTGGAAGTGCTTCTATTATTCCCTGTATTGCGAAGCGGTACAGGTCCATGTGACACTGCCTCCACCATATGTGTACCATTACAAAGACGCACAATCTGGGGGAGTACATGCGAAGCCGAAGGTTGTTTTTGGTATACTTGAAGCTGGCTCGTAGGCTCTGGTTAAAATCATTCAGCTCCTGGTCCAGGGCTGTCACTGCGCTAGGCAAAGCAGCCAGTTCTTGGTGGGTGCTGACTCTAATGGCCTTCCTGCCGAAAGACACGGTTTTGCTCCTCAGCCAAACAACCCGGACGTGAAGCGCCAAATTTCCGAGATCCTCCGATATGGGCTGTGGCGGCGGCACCAATCCTTCCGTCGTTTGAGGGAGGTCGAGCTCGAAGTTGCGCTCGTTGCAAGGTAGTTGTAGCCTCACGCGTTCAGCACTCCACTGGGCAAAGTCTTCGTAGCCGCCTGCGGCTCCGCTATCCATCACGTATAGAGCCCACATCAACCTCCTTCTGCTTTCCTGAGCAAGGAAGCAAAGGTGAGGTTGCTCATGATTCAAACGTAGCACAACCGCCAAGCGGCTTGCAATGCCTAGAAGCATGAAGGCCGAGCTGAATCTCCCCGAAGCCCAGCGATGCTTAATGATAAGTGCTAACGCCTGCACCTTGACGGTTGAAGGCTTTTCTAGTTCAGCAAAGATGAGGGATTCAGCCTCGTCGATGCATTTATCACCATATTGTTTAGTTTCCGGGCCCAGGTCCACAAGAATCGACGTGATGCCGATCAGAGCGAGGAGAAGCGGCTTGTCCAAGACGCCATCGCGATGTCTTTGCATTAGGGATGCTCGATGAAAAAATGAGAGCACAGGGATTTGATGGACGTGAAGGAAAAAAGAGTCGAGCACTCGACTGACAAGGGATT
>JAKSDE010000208.1 GCA_022360235.1 Cytophagales bacterium | reverse complement strand
AGCTGGTATGATGCCACTAAAGATCGCTACCCGGTCACACAAATTACCGATCAAAATGTGACCGTCAGTGTTGAAAACCTTGAGCTTAAGGAAAAGTACATGGTTTTTGACATGGAAATTGTGAATGACACCGGCTATGACTTGGCCCTTGACCTTCCCTCTATTTATTGCTATTCGTCGTATGACAAATTTCAACCGATCGATGAGCTTGAAGGTGAGGACTGGGAAAAAACACTGGGCCCCGGGGTCCTACAGGCCTCGGCTATGACACCGCGGGAGGTGAATGATTTCTATGAGCAAAAGCTGAAAGACAAAGCAGGAGTTGGCGTATTCCTGGCCGTGTTAGGGGCCGGATTGATCATATATGACATTGTCCAGGATGCGGAAGATGCCGGTGACGTGAATTGGACCCCGGCCAAAGAAAATAGAAGTATAGCCCGGGACGCTATTACGGTTTCGTCGTTGGTAGCCATAGATGTAGTAGGGGGGCTTAACCAGCAGTCGTATGCGAAAACGTACGAAGACTTGGAATATTTACCGACGGAGATGCTGACAGCTCCCATGGTAAAAGCGGGACAAAGCACCCGGGGAAAAGTCTTTGTCCGTAATTTATACTTGCATAAATATTACCGGCTGGTGGTTCCGATCGAAAATGTGTCTTTTGTTTTCGATCTTCGCCGAGCCAATTCGGTAGAACGCCAGCGGATACGGAGCCTGGAGTATTAATTGAAAATTAAACTTGTATTTTTAAATTATAACCCCTACATTTGCATTCCAATTTTAAAAAATCGCGGGGTGGAGCAGTTGGTAGCTCGTTGGGCTCATAACCCAAAGGTCGCAGGTTCGAGTCCTGCCCCCGCTACTAATTGATAATCAGGCAGTTACGTCACAAAAGTAGCTGCTTTTTTTATGCCTTAAAACTTCTCCCTAAAACATACCTAAAACAAATCAGGTTTTTGGCTTAACTCCTTTCGAATGTTTAGCATCTGAATATCAGGTGTTTTTAATGCTATTGCTTTACAGCTTTACATTAAATTCTGATGTAATTTGCCCCAACGGCTACGCAGTATTAGCATATTTTTTTATGTCAAGGTGCTCTGGTATCTTCAAAAAGAGGGGTATTATTTGATGCCTTCGCATACCCCTGTAATCTTTTCCAGATAAATAATTATGACCGTAAGAGTGTGGCGAAAAGGGCACAAATCCGCCCTTTAAATGCTATAAAATAAGCATATTTTGCTAATTTTTATAAATTTAAGCTTTTAGTGCGTGGAATCCAGCTAAAGATTCTTAACCCGGAAAATTCATTTGGAGTCGAATAATTTGGGTGTAAGGTGTTATTTTTGAGATAGTTAGAAACAAAAAACACACCTTACTGGATACCCAAATATGAGGAACAAAATTACAGCATTTTATCGAGGAAAAACAGGGGTACACGTCGACTTTTCAGCGGGTGAGATTAGCTCGGATGGAGCGGTGGTTTTACTGGAAAAGCTAGAACGCAAGCATAAACTCATCTCCTATTTCAGCGAGCACATGACCGATCGCCGTCATCCACTCCGCATCATCCACAGCATGGAGAAACTACTCAAACAGCGTGTTTTCACCCTAATGCAGGGCTATGAAGATACCAATGATGTAGCCCATTTAAAAAACGATCCCCTCTTTGAAGACATCCTGGACGGGGAGATGGCCTCACAACCTACCTTGTCCAGGTTTGAGAACAGTTTGGGCAAGCGGGGT
>JAKSDE010000234.1 GCA_022360235.1 Cytophagales bacterium | reverse complement strand
TATCATTCCTTACTTATTCCTTTAAAGAAGCTTTTTCTATTAGCTTTGCGAGAAGCATAAAATACGGCCTGGGTGTTTGGGGTGTTTCTTTCAAACACTTGTTGGCAAGTCTTAGGATCTATCAAGCTAAAATTTTTCATAAAAAATGAAGCTCAGTACTGTAATAAAAGAAAATAAGACCTTTTACATCACCTGCTTTTTAGTCTTGCTACTTGGCATCTATCCTTTAGTAACCGCTACCAAAATAGAAATCTTTCTAGCGATCAATGGCTTTCATCATACCATTTTAGATCATTTCTTTTACTATATTACTTTTCTAGGGAGTGGTGTTACCTATCTATTGTTACTTATTATTTTGTTGTTGCGTAAGTTTGATAATAGAAAACTCGTGATTGGCATGGGTAGTTTTTTGGTAATGTCTGTTGTGGTTCAGTTTATGAAAAGATGTATGTTTGCAAATCAACTAAGGCCTACCCAGCTCATTCCGCTAGATATTACCCCCCACCTTGTAGAAGGGGTATCGCTAAACAGCCACCATAGCTTCCCTTCAGGCCATTCGGCTAGTATTTTTTCACTAGTCTGCTTTGTAAACTTAATAACAAAGCCTAAGCAAAACATATATAGCTTCCTCATGGTATTATTAGCCACAACAATTGCCTACTCTAGGGTATACTTAGCTCAGCACTTCTACGAAGATATCTATGTAGGCGCTTGGATTGGTGTTTTAACAACTACTTTTGTATACACAACCCTTGTCAACTTAAAAAGCCCCCAGTGGCTAGATAAAAAGCTATTAGCATAAATTGAAAAAGATAGAACAGTTATTCATACGCTCCAGTACTTGGCATGTCATCATCATTGCTGGAGGGGCAAGTGCTTTCTTTTTTCCTTTTCTAGGAGCTGTTCATCTATTTGACTGGGACGAAATTAATTTTGCAGAATCGGCACGTGAGATGATCGTTACAGGCAATTATAGCCGTGTGCAGATTGACTTCGAGCCTTTTTGGGAAAAGCCGCCCTTCTTTTTTTGGCTTCAAGCACTAAGCATGAAGCTGTGGGGGATGAATGAATTTGCAGCACGCTTCCCCAATGCCTTGTGCGGAGTAGTTACCTTAATTAGTATCTATCTGATAGGAAGGAGTTATAAAGATAAAAGCTTCGCACTTTTTTGGGTATTCATGCATATGGGTGCGTTGCTTCCTTACCTTTACTTCAAATCAGGCATTATTGATCCTGTTTTTAACTACTTTATATTTATAGGAGTCTACTTTTTAACAAGAGGAGTAGGTACTACAGCGCATGACAAAGAAGCGAAACGATTTTCAATGTTAGGAGGCGTGGCTATTGGCTTAGCCATTATTACTAAAGGCCCTGTTGGCTTGCTTATTCCCTTACTCACCTTCTCGCTCTATTGGGCTGGGCAAAAATTTAGAAAAATTATAACTACCCCAGCTTTATTTATTTTCTTTCTTGCTGTCTTAAGCTTCCCCCTACTTTGGTTCGGCTATGAAACTTACCAAAATGGCTTTTGGTTCATCACCGCATTTATCAACTATCAAATTGCGCTATTTAGTGAGCCTGTAGCAGGCCATGAGCAACCTTTTTACTATCACTTTGTAGTAGTCTTGCTCGGTTGTTTCCCTGCCTCTATTTTGGCTTTAGGCAACTTCTTGCGGCCAAAATTTGAAGGTAATTTCGAACTATTTAAAATGATGCAATGCCTCTTCTGGGTAGTGATGATCCTTTTCACAATCGTTACTACGAAAATTGTGCACTACTCTTCTATGGCCTACTTCCCTGTTACCTTTCTAGCAGCCCATTATCTATGGAGTTTAGATCAAAAGTTAGCTACTTCTTCGAAAGCAATTCGTTTTACATTGCTTTTTATGGGTATACTACTTTCCACTTTACTGACAGGGCTACCCCTTTTTGCTATCTTTAAAGAAAACTTTTATACACTTATTAAAGATGATTTTGCCCTGGCTTCCCTCAAAACTCCTGTGGCGTGGACTGGCTTTGAATTTCTAATCGGTGTAGGCTACTTTGTGGGCATGTTAACGGCGTATTTATTTTTTCGCAAACTTGCTATCAAAACGGCTTCTCTACTATTTAGTTTGGCTACAGCAACTTGTCTGGCTTTTTATTTACCTATTA
Organism: Cytophagales bacterium; assembly: GCA_022360235.1. Classification (GTDB taxonomy): domain Bacteria; phylum Bacteroidota; class Bacteroidia; order Cytophagales; family Amoebophilaceae; genus JAKSDE01. Next base: position 323 of record JAKSDE010000234.1, on the reverse strand, counting down.
TACTACCTAAAATTGAGGCCTATTCTCAGGGGCCAGCAATTGAATTTTACAAAAGTTTAGCAAGCAAAGAAGCCTATGTTACAACCGTCGATTTTAAAAGTTATGCCCCTTATTTCTATTTCCAGCAACCTAACGATCCTAATCCAAATAGAAAAGACATACACTGGCTTTTGGCAGGTAATATTGACAAGCCCGCCTATTTTGTTTTAAAAGTAACAGATACATTGACGATGGCAACGTATCAAGATGTTACCTTGCTGAAAACTGAGGGAGGGTTTGCGTTTTATCAAAGAGGTGTTTCAGAATAACATCAATTATTTTTC
>JAKSDE010000178.1 GCA_022360235.1 Cytophagales bacterium | reverse complement strand
TGTTGCACGTCTGTTCAAGGTGGCTTGTTGCGATTGCTGCTCAAATCCTGGCTGTCATACCAAGTCTTTGGTTGAGTATGACCAAGTAGAGGGACCTGCTAACTGCCTGAAGATGCTTGGCTTGAAATATCGATGAATTGGTGCTATACAGCGCAGCTTGAGTGTGTAAAGCAATTGGGCACAGGGATGTGAACAGGGATAGGACTTGTGTTTGCTTTTGAGTTGATTGAATGATTATATATGCGTTGATTCTAATGTATCCACCCCTTCTATTGTGTAGGGTGTGGAGGGACACTAACACCATTCTGATAAGAACAATTTATTCCGGATTCTGACAAGTTTTAGTCTCTATAGAAGATCAGGCCAGCTCAGCTGACCAACCCCTTTAGATTTCAATAGTTCAGTGCTAGTGTACATGACCATAGGCAGTTTTATAGATAGAACTGTAGCTCAGTGTGTGAGAGTACTATTGAGAATCCATTTCCACATTCTAGGCAACAACTTCGAATTAGCTCAGACTTTAGCTGTACCAGACTCTTTCTCCAACACTTTCAGGCCACTCTTCTGCCTGCGTAACTCGCTCTATACACCCTCAAGGCTGTCAGGTTATAGTGCAAACTACCACTCTGAAATGTAAAGCTCAAAGCTAACTTCAAAATGCTCTTAAATTGCACACATAACACACTATTGGTGAGCAAACTACAGAAAATTAACAATGCAAACCAAAACAAGTAAAACCAACATACAACCAAATCACTACAAGGCTATAGCAAAACTGGTGGCTTCAGAATGAAAAACCAGTAGGGAATTGCCAGCATAAAACTTGGCATGCCAGTCATCACTAGCTCATCTAAAGGCATGTAGATGGTTGAGGGTTTGGTTAGAAGTTGCCCCTGATCACGTAGGCCTGCATGGGAAGGGAGCAACATTTTGAACACAAAGCAACAACAAAGTAGATTCATCGCCAATACGACCATGATACTGTGGTACAGCCATCATCATGTCTGG
>JAKSDE010000162.1 GCA_022360235.1 Cytophagales bacterium | reverse complement strand
ATAAGCCTCTGCAAGATTTCTTTGATCAAAAAAATAGGCAGAGTCTGCATAGATAGTGGTTCCCTCTTGTTCAAAAACAACATTGCCTATCAGCTTTTTAAAAGTTTCACCCTCTCTGCTACCATTGGTGAGGGTCTCTGCCCTATAATTAAGTTTTTTCTTATCTTGTTTTTGGGCCAACACGCTATGCATATAGAGGAGGGTTAACAAAAGTAAGCACCAAAGGCTTATTCGAAACATGGGTAAATTGTACTTCACTTTTTCAAGTTTGAAGTTGTGGTAATGAATAAATCACGTAATCAACCCGTAAATATAGCACATGAATCACTGGTTTTTGGCAATATTGAAGCAAATTTACGTTTAAGTTAGCTTTATACAAGGCCTTTTTATCAAGGCTAAGATAGGTGATATTTTCGCAAAACTAGGCATACACCCAACAAATATGTTACAAGAATTTCTTACATATATTCATGAGGGTAGCCTTGTTCATAAGGATGAAACTACCTTACTGGCAGTGAGTGGAGGTGTAGATTCAGTAGTAATGAGTTCGCTCTTTTATGGGGCTAAGCTAAAGTTTGCGATCGCCCACTGTAATTTTGGTTTAAGGGGGGAAGCATCCCAAGAAGATGAAAGGTTGGTGGAGGCGCTTGCTCAACAATATCAGGTAGACTTTTACAGGCAGTCTTTTGATGTTCGGACCTATGCAGAAGAAAAAAAGTTATCTATTCAAATGGCGGCGAGGGAACTACGTTATCAGTGGTTTGGGCGGTTGTTGGAGAAGTATGCATTCGGCAAGCTTGCTACAGCGCATCATCAGAGTGATAGTATAGAGACGTTCCTCCTTCACCTCACCAAAGGAACAGGCATTGCTGGCCTCCATGGTATCTTACCTAAGCGCGGAAAGCTAATCAGGCCATTGCTTTTTGCTGATAAGGCAATGATTTTACACTATGCCCAAGAAAGGGGCTTGGTATGGCGTGAAGATAGCTCTAACCGTAAAAATAATTACCAAAGAAATTTGATAAGAAACAAGGTTATTCCGTTATTAAAAACGATCAACCCCAACCTTGAAGCTACTTTTAAAATTACTATGGAAAAGATTAGCCAAGCACAAGCAGTATTCAATACCCATGTAGCAGGGATCAAGGAGAAGCTCATCCGTTTTCAGTCACCTGATTATTATGTAGCGATCCAATCCATTAAAGACGAGCCTTGGGCGCCTATCGTGGCTTTTGAACTCTTACAACCTTTCGGCTTTAACTTCTTTCAGATCAAAGCGCTGCTTGCCCATCCTCAGCAAAGTGGAAAAATGCTTATAGCAGAGGCATACAAGTTAACGGTAGATCGTGATCGTTGGGTTATAAGCCCTCATCCTGCGCAGAGTAGTTCCTCTATTGCTATTAGTGCTGCTACGAAGTCGTTGAAAGTTGGCGAGCAACGCTTACGATGCGCTGTGATACCGTACGCCAAGTATGTTATTTCACCCCAAGCCACTGTTGCTGCGTTTGATCTGATGCGCTTAACTTTTCCATTGACGTTGAGAAAATGGTGCCCCGGTGATTTCTTTTACCCCCTCGGCATGCAGCAACGCAAGAAGCTAAGTGATTTTTTGATCGATCTGAAGGTTCCTATGCATGTGAAGGAGCGCGTTCATGTAGTAACGTCTTCTGATAAAATTGCTTGGGTAGTGGGTTATAGAATAGATGATCGCTTTAAAATTACCGAGCGTACCCAAGCGGTGTATGAGATAAGGCTCCTATAATTTTAAGGGGTAAAAAGTTCCGCGCCTCGCATTCCTCGTGTCTTGTCCTAAAAAATAGGCGTGGGGAGGGGAGGTACCGGCCCTCCTATGCACTAAAAGATTAACTAATTAAGAAGGTTAGTTCAGGCTTAGTTCTTTCAATGCAAGCCACGCCATTAAGCCAACGCCTATGGTTAAGGCACGTTCATCTATATCAAAAGTAGGGGTATGCACATTAGAAGTGATGCCTTTGGCTTCATTGCCTACACCCAGTAGGTAGAAACACCCTGCTGTTTTTTTAGCATAGTAGGCAAAGTCTTCTGCTCCCATTAACTTCGTTAAATCTACTACGTTTTCTTTACCTATAAATTCTTTAGCTCCTTCTTTGGCACGTTGGGTGAGTGCTGCGTCCTGTTCTATTGGAGGATAGCCTTTGTTGATGATGCATTCACAACTTCCTCCCATGGCTTCTGCCATGCCTTGTGCTATACGTGTTATTTTTTGATGGGCTTCTTCACGCCATTCTTCATCGAGCGTTCGAAGCGTTCCTGCCATGTTTACTTTGTTAGGAATGATGTTGGTGATACCGTCCGCCACTACTTTCCCAAAGGAAAGCACACAAGGGGTGAGGGGATTACAGTTTCTACTCACAATTTGCTGTAAGGCGATAATGATATGGGAAGCAATCACGACTGGATCAACATTACGTTCAGGCATGGCTGCATGCCCTCCTTTTCCTTTAACAGTAATATAAATGTCATCAGCACTGGCTGAAGAAACGCCTTCGACAAAGCCCACTTTCCCTACCGGTGTTTTGACATAGACATGCTGCCCTAAGATACTCGCAGGCTTGGGATTTTCTAAAACCCCTTCTTTGATCATGGACAAGGCACCGCCCGGGGCCTTCTCTTCGGCTAGTTGAAAAATAAGCTTGACCGTACCTTCAAACTCGTCTTTTAATGTATTGAGAATGCTAGCTGTGCCTAGGAGTGAAGCTGTGTGTACATCATGACCACATGCATGCATGACTCCATCTACGGTAGATTTGTAAGGAACGTTATTGGCTTCTTGAATGGGTAAGGCATCTATATCAGCACGCAAGGCAGTGGCTCTCTTCTTTGGATTTTTCCCTTGAATGGTCGCTAGTAGACCTGTTTGAGCAATTCCTTCTTGTACCGCAATGCCTTCACTTCGTAGTGTTTCAGCGATAAATTTTGCTGTTTTAAATTCTTGAAAAGAAAGCTCTGGATGTGCATGCAGGTGCCTTCTTATATCAATGACCTTTTGGCTATTGCTTTTAGCAAGTGCCTTTATTTTTTCTTTGAGTTGAGTGTCCATGACTTATGCTATTTTTTTTAATTGTTTGAGACCGTTGCACGGTATCAATTATTAATTGATTCTTTTCTTAAGTTATATTCGAGCTACAAGTATACTAAAATCTAATTATAAAATCAACTAGGAAAAATAACTCACTATACGCTTATTTACTTTACACAACAATCTCTCTATTTACCTAACAAGTTTACATAAATTTATCATCCTAGTCAACCCCTACCTTCATTACGCTACATATGAACAAGAAGGGGGCTTGTAGAAAACTAGACAGAAATTGCTTCCATTCACTCATTGTTTACCCGCTTAATATTCAAATACGGCACTCAAAGATAGAATCAGGAAGTTCAGAAGGCAACACAATGTGAGCCATTACAGGGTGGAGTTCTACCTTGTTTTACCACCCCTGTCCCCAGGGCTGGGTCATTCTAAAATAATTAGCGCTAACCCTTTGATAGCGTGTGCTATTTGGCCCATACTGCTGGCTAATGATTGACTCCCTAAATGCCTAAAAACATTGATGGCAATGTTGTCTAGTACAGACATCTTACTTGGGCTATGCTCTTTCCCTAACTTTGACTTATCCTCCCAAGACCTCCCATCCTGGATAGAATGCAGCATTTCTAGACCACAAGCACCTCGTATACCTGTAATAAAAGCTGGGGCGGGAACATGAACAGGCAAACTCGAAAGCTAATCGCTTATTCACCTTACTTCTATACCTTCAGGGGAAACAACACGCTTTACTAGTAAAATGCTCTGAAGACCCAAACAAGCACCATCCATACATGAGCTAGCAGCATGGACCGATAAGTTGCCCACCTATTGACCAGCTTTGGGGCCCTCTTCGGGGCGTACAGGGCTTATAGGGGGGTGGGGAGGTAATTTTTTTAATCGCTTTGTATAATTTCGCCTGCTTCTTTTTTACACCTATTCCATACTCATTATTGCTCTGCACAATCTGCTGGAATGACTTTTTCTGCCAGTGTAATGCATTGAGGCTAAAAAACACCCCTTCTAGAGCTAAAAGCTTAACAAGCTCTTGTGCAGCGCTTATTTCGAAAGGGCAAAGTCATTCTAAAATAAGAGTGATAACTCTTTGATATCGTGGGCTATTTGGCCCATACTGCTGGCTAATGATTGACTCCCTAAATGGCTAAAAAGATTGATGGCTATGTTGCGTATGACTGACATGTTACTTGGACTATGCCCTTTCCGTAACTTTGAATTATCCTCGCCAAATGCCGTATCCTTGATGTAATGCAGCATTTCTATCCCCCAGTGACCTCGTATACCTGCATTAAAAGCTGAGGCTGGTAGCTGAGCAGGTAAACTCGAGAGGTAATAGCTGATTGAGCTTACTTCTCTGCCTTGGTGGGAACCAACACGCTCTACTAGTAAAATGCTCTGAAGACCCGACCAATCACCATCGATACCTGTACTAGCAGCATAGACGGATAATTGGCGCACCTCTTGACGACCTTTGTTGCGCTCTTCGGTACGCACAGTGCTTATAGGGGCTTGGGAGGCAATTTTTTTTAATCGCTTTGTATAATTTCGGCTGGTTCTTTTTGACACCTATTCCATAGTTATTATTGCTCTGCACAATCTGTTGGACTGTCTTTTTCTGACAATGTAATGCATCTAGGCTAAAAACCACCCCTTCTAGGTCTAAAAGCTTGAGAAGGTCTTGTACAGCGTCTATTTCGTTCCCTTTTTTGTGCATGAACCCTGCTTGAGCGAGTACTTGGCGTCTCTTTTGTGTGAAAACGCCTACCATGCTGGTAAAGTTTTGTAAATGATTGTTAGCATTGCTCACAGTCCCCCCTATCCTTTAGATTAGCAGGTGATAATTATTTCAATAAAATCGTTTTGTTGCGAGTGCCTTCAAAAGGGATTCAAACAAAGATAAATCATTTATCGT
>JAKSDE010000104.1 GCA_022360235.1 Cytophagales bacterium | reverse complement strand
GGCAGGTAGCTGCAGGGAAACGGGTCAAGCAACTGTTTGCAGCGCACGCCGCTTCATGCGACCTGTGGCGCCCTACTGGGCATAGAGAAGCTGCACAACGGTGCCTTGCAACGGGCGAAAAAACTTCACTGAAAGGGAAACCTGTCGGCTGATAGGCGTTCACTACCCAGAGCTAATGAGATTCATAATGGAAAGCTAAGTAGGCAAAGCCAACTCACTAAGCTAGTCTGGAGATGTCATTTGCACACCGCATTGCTTTTCTTGCGAGGAGTCAGCAGCAGGAGAAACTGAACTGAGCTGCATAGCAGAAAACAATTGTAACGTTTGAACCAGAAGTAACGTTGATAGTCCAGAAGAACATCGTCCGTAGTAGCAATTTGCTAGTCAAGCGCCTCGCAGCATCTAGCTAACTTCCAGCTTGTCAACACTCTCAACCGTGCACAGTCAAAAGAAAAGCGTGCACCGCACCGTGTCAGTTACCTGCATACCACAAAGAAACTCATCAAATGTAGCTCAAGAATACTTTGCCAACGCCAACAGCACATCCCCTGCGGCACCCTAAATGTCGCCACGCGCCCATTCGAGGGCCCCGCTACAAGCCCGCTGCAACTCACCCCCTTGTCCACCATGCCCCGCTCATCTCGCTTCTCCAGAACCCACTCAAGCACCTTGTCTACGTAAGCTACGTGGCCCGTGCCCCTTAGCCCCAGGCGGCTAGTTGCAAACAGAAGCTGCCTGGTAGCTGGCACACCCAGCCCTTCTGGCGCCAACGCCGCCAGGCGTAAGCACTCGCTCGCAAGGTTGTCGTCTTGGAAACTCCCTTGCTGCTTGGCACGCGCCAGCGCTGTCAAGAGTCGCACGCATGTTGTGGGGCCGGGTTGGTAGTGCGCATTTAGACGCGCGACAACAGTGAGCAGCTGGCAGGACATGTCTCGTGCGACTGCAGCATCTGCAGCTGTATTATAGCCTCGGCGGCGACAGAGGCAGAGGAGAACCTGTTGTAAGGG
>JAKSDE010000484.1 GCA_022360235.1 Cytophagales bacterium | reverse complement strand
CTGATTACTAGAAAGACTACTAGTAATATTTTTATTGATTTCATAGCTAAGTTTATTTATTGTTGTACTAGTTTAATGTTTAATACCCAAGTTAACTAACGTTTAGTTGAATTGTCAAGGCTAGTTCAGTTCAACGCATGAATTCGCGATGTACGGTACCTTCAAGAATACCATGTATTAATCTTTTTAGTCCATAATAGCTAGCAACTATTACAGAAGGATGAAAATTGATTCTTCACTATACTTACGTATCTTGCTCGTTTATTGATTTTGGACACTACTCGCTTATATTTAGTACTTCATGGCTACGCACGACTATACAGAGGAAAGCATTAAATCCTTAGACTGGAAAGCGCATATACGCTTACGGCCAGGGATGTATATTGGTAAGCTAGGCGATGGTTCAGCCCAGGATGATGGTATTTATGTTTTGCTCAAAGAAGTTATCGACAATAGTATCGATGAACATGTGATGGGCTATGGAAAGGAAATCAACATAAAAGTGACGGATCATAATGTAGCAGTACGAGATTTTGGCCGGGGTATTCCTTTAGGAAAGGTGATTGACTGTGTAGCTAAGATCAATACAGGCGGTAAATATGATACCAAGTCTTTCCAAAAGTCAGTAGGGTTGAATGGCGTAGGAACCAAGGCAGTCAATGCACTCTCTACTTACTTTAAAGTACAATCCTTTCGCGCAGGCAAAACCAAAGCAGCTACTTTTGAGAAAGGTGTAATCATCAAGGAGGAACCTATTCAACGTACTACCGAAAGTGATGGCACATTGGTTAGCTTTACGCCAGATGCTTCGATCTTCAAGAACTTCCACTTTATTCCCCTATTCATTGAAGAGCAGGTTTGGCATTATGCTTTCCTCAATGCTAGTTTAATCATTACGTTGAATGGGAAGAAGTATTACTCAAAGCATGGCTTATTAGATCTTTTAGCCCGTAAAACGGATAAAGAAGCCTTACATTACCCTATCATTCATTTAAAGGGAGAAGATATAGAGGTGGCCTTAACGCATAATAACCAATATGGCGAAGAATATTATTCTTTTGTCAATGGTCAGTTTACTACGCAAGGAGGAACACATCTAACTGCTTTTAAAGAAGCGATAGTTAAAACGATCCGTGATTTTTATAAAAAAGATTTTGATGCGATGGATATCCGTGCTTCTATTGTTGGGGCGATTTCGATAAGGGTACAAGCGCCTATTTTTGAATCACAAACTAAGACAAAGCTAGGCTCTCAGCAGATTGCGCCGGATGGTCCTACGACAAGATCGTTTGTCAATGATTTTGTCAAGAAAACACTAGACGATTATCTTCACAGATATCCTACAACAGCCGAGGCACTTTTAAAGCGAATTTTACAAGCTGAGAGGGAACGTAAAGAGATAGCAGGCATCAAAAAGCTTGCTAATGAGCGAGCTAAAAAAGCGAATCTCCATAACAAAAAGCTACGTGACTGTAGAATTCACTATGGTGAAAGCCATGAACGTAGGGACGAAACGATGATCTTCATTACTGAAGGAAATTCAGCCAGTGGGTCGATCACCAAATCGCGTGATGTGCAAACGCAAGCTGTGTTCAGCTTACGGGGCAAGCCTCTCAACTGCTTCGGCTATACTAAAAAAGTAGTGTATGAAAATGAAGAATTTAATTTACTGCAGCATGCTTTGAGTATAGAAGATGGATTGGAAGGTCTACGCTACCGAAAAATTGTGATTGCTACCGATGCGGATGTTGACGGTATGCACATCAGGCTGTTGATACTCACGTATTTCTTACAATTTTTTCCTGATCTAGTGAGAAATGGGCATGTCTATATGCTTGAAACGCCTTTATTTAGAGTAAGAAATAAAAAAGAAACCTGTTATTGTTACAGTGAAGAGGAAAAAGGACAAGCTACAGAAAAGCTAGGAAGCAATGTAGAAATTACACGCTTCAAAGGCTTAGGAGAAATCTCTGCCACTGAGTTTAAACAGTTTATTGGGGATAATATTCGGTTAGAGCCTGTTATGCTGCAAAAAGATACCCACCTCCCACAGTTACTGTCATTTTATATGGGTAAAAATACGCCTGAACGACAGGGTTTTATTATTGCTAATCTGAGAGTAGAGAAAGATTTGGTAGAAGTGTAGTACCTCTATGAGCAAAATTTTCTAGGTCAACCAAGCATTTACTAAGCATGTAAGTACCCTTCTAACCCTTCTATGAGCTTTCTTACTTTTGTAAAACCCTGTTCTTGCAAAAATTCTTTAGCTACTCTACTTCGAATACCTGACCTACAATGTAGAATAATTTCTTTATTTTTAAGATGCATAATTTTATCCAAACTTGTTGGTAGGGTGAATAGGGGAATATTTTTATCCGTTATCCTGAACCGTTCATATTCCCGGGGCTCCCTTACATCGATAATGTTTAGTGGCTCCTTATTAGCCATTCTTTGTTTAAGTTCTTGAGGTGTTATGTCTTCCATTTCGTTAATTTTTGTAGTATTAGTACGTTACAATACAAAGATAATAAATTCCTATTTACATTGCTTAGCCCGCTGTGGAGAGATGAAAAAGTTGAAATACAAATGTATTATGCTTCCTTTGGAAGAATAGCCTCCTCTTCTTCTTTGAAGTCAGCAATCCATAAGTCTACTGTTTCACCTATCCTACGCTCTTCATCCGCGTGAGGAACCTGTCGAAAAACAGTTCCAGCAGCTAAAGTATCAACGACCTTGTAAATCGTGCTACCCACTTTCAGTCCTGCTTCTAAGATAGAGAACTCCGCTTCTTCGAAGTTCATGCCGCCTACTGCTGGTACCTTCACTGTTTTTCTGCCCAACCCAGCTCCTACCACCAAATCAATTTTAGATCCCTTGGCAATCCATGTCCCTTCTTTAATTTTTTTTCCATTGTGCCATTGCTCAAGCACAGCGTTTTTAGCAATATCTGGTACATACCTAATTTCACCGATCAGCAGTTCATGACTTTTTAAAAGTATTTGTGCGTTTCTCATAGAGCCATCCACAAGCAAGGGCATCTTAATTTTAGGAGGATGTACTGCATTCAGTGTAATATAAATTTTTCTATCTTTCTTCACTTTTGAACCAGGTCGAGGATGCTGCTTTAAGATGGTCAACGGTGGATACACATTAGAATAAGCAGAGTCTTTGGTTACTTCGAATCGTAAACCTCGTTGTGCTAAAAAATCATCGACTTCATCTAGCATAATTCCTTTTAGGTTAGGTACAGTAATGGACTGCCCATGCCTCGTGATGATAGGGAGGCAAAAGTAGAAGAAAAAAACTAGGATAAAGGCTACTGTGCCCATCATGAGGCTGATATGGATAAATAGCGCCTTTAAAAAACTTTTTTTAAGCATCACAGTAAAACTTATTTTTTTGTTGATGTTTTTTCAAACCATATTGGATAATCGCATGAATAAAATCAAATGGCTTATAGCCATTGCGTGCACACTGATGGAAAATGCAGGTAGCGGGCGTCATTGCAGGGAGCGTGTTTACTTCGATAATCCACGTTTCAACATAATTTTCCTCATAAATTTTCACAAAAGCATCTATACGTGCATAACCTTCAATAGCAAGTATACGTGCTACTTTTTCTAAATCCTGCTTCACCTTTTTAGTTATCTTACGATTGATAGTAGGATCAGGGTGAAAACGTGCAGGGGTAATATTTTGGCCTTCTCCTGCTAAAAATTTCTCTTCTAGAGAAAGTACATCTCCGGTAGCCAAGGTCTCAGAAGGCTCAAATACTTCGTAATGAATACGGCCTTGCTCATCTAGGTGCGTTAATAATCCTCCTGTAATTTCTAGCAAATGCTGTGCCTCCCCTTGTTCGATAAAGTCTTCAATCATAAACTCCTCTTTTTGTGGAAAGGCCGCATGAGGCTTTAAGCGAAGTGTTGCTACATGGCGTGTTGATAACGGAGCTGTCTTTCTAAAGATAGCCTCAGCATAGGCAATAAGTGCTGCGCGATGGCTAATTTTAATGACTGCAGCGCTACAGCCATCGTCTACTGGTTTGGCAATAAAAGGGTAAGCAAACTGGTCTTCAATAGCACGTATAGTTGCTTCCTCCTCTTCCTCCCAAACCGCTTGTGTAATCAATGTATGAGCTGCTACGTGAATGCCCTTTGATTTAAGCAACTGATTTGTCTTAAACTTATGAATAGTAAGTTGGGAGGTTTCAATGCCTGAACCATTGTAAGGGATGTTAGCTAGCCTGGCCTGTATAGCTCCATCCTCTCCAGGTCGTCCATGTAATGCAATAAAAACAGTATCAACGTACGTTGCTAATTCACTGTATGCTATTTCCTGAAGTTGAATAGCCTGCTTTCCTGCATACTTATTTGTAATAGAAGTGGCCTCTTGTTGGATAGAGGCTACCACCGCTTGACTTTGCGAGGAAGAGGAGTGCAATAGTTTTTCGTGGATATCATCCGCATTGTCCTTGAGCAGCATATTAATAGGCAAAATAAACAGGTGGTGTTGTACAGGCGTACCACATAAGAAAAGAGGGATAGGCGTATACTGGGTAGAAGAAGCTAACTTTTCGTAAATGTTTCTACCACTTTCTACAGAGATATGGCGTTCTGCCGAGAAGCCTCCCATGAGAACGCCCACCCTCGTTTTCTTCACACCAGCCTGCGTTGTTCCTTCCATGCTTTTAGCTAGCTTTTTGCGTAATAATTCTGCTTGTAGCTTTGTCTTTCCTATTCTCATTCTTTCCGCTAAAGAGGTGCGAATAAGAAACGTAAGAAATTGCGAAGGGTTCAGTCCTATCTCAGCTGCTTGATGAAATAGAAAGGAGGAAGGATTCATTCCGGCAGTCGTGTTGGGGTCAGTGAGATAGATTGTTTGATCTGGTGTAAGAAACCCATCGATCCTCGCATACACTTGGCATCCTAGTAGTGCAAAAAGCTGTACACAAGCTTTTCTGATTTGGTGGACTAGCTTGGCTCCCAACTGGATAGGGGTATGTTTGCGAACTATCCCTGGTAGATACTTTGCCCTATAGTCGAAATGCGTATCACCTTTGATAATTTCTGTAGGCGGTAAAGCTATAAGCTGCTCTCCTTGATTTTCTAGGACAATACATGAAAACTCTCTTCCTTGAATAAAAGATTCAAGGAGGACTTCTTCTTCCCCATAGATGCTGGTAAGTTTGATAGACTGGTTGCTCGTTGCAAAATGATTTTCTAAAAATTTCAGAAGTTCATCAGGATGGGCGATAATTTGTTCATTTATCCTGACGGGTAAGCCAATGCCTTCTCGCATGTCAATCAGCGATACCATCCAGTTTTTCTTGGCTTCCGTAGTGCGTTGTTGCCAGGCTAAAGCAGTGATCTCTTGTATAAACAAGCTTTGATGGACTGCCTTTATAAAGGCATCTATATTTTTTTCTTTGACGATCGACACCCCAATGGAAGAGCCTTGACGAGGGCTTTTCACGACAAAGGGAAGCCCTAATGATGCAATCATCGTTTCGAAGAGGTCTGATTTATCGATTGTTTCCCATGTACTTTTAGACAAAATTTGATAAGGAGGGACGGTTAATCCACAAGCTTGCATTAATTTTTTCTGAATGATCTTATCAATCCCTATAGCAGAACCAAGGATGCCTGTTCCGGAATAAGGTATCTGATACCATTCCAGCAAGCCCTGAATGCTTCCATCTTCGCCACAGGGACCATGTAAGGCTAGCAAGGCAAAATCGAAAAGGGTGGAGAATTGGTCAGGAGTAATTTTTTCCCCTACTTGATCAATGAGGTGATCCGTTTGTTCCATTGTTAAGCCATGGAGTGACTCTATGTAAACAGAGAAATTAGACGGAGGAATTAAATTAGGAGGGGGGTAAAAATCTCGAATGGTGCCTTTGTAGAGGTATTGCCAGTCGAGCAGAATAAAGTTGCCTAAGCTATCTACAAAAATAGGGACAGGTTCAAAGATAGCTTGATCTAAGTTATCATATACAGTACGCCCACCGGCAAAAGAAACCTCTCGTTCTCTGGAAGAGCCTCCCAAAAAGATACCTATCTTTATAAGTTTTGGCATACTACTTCGCTTGAATGAGGGTGATGTAAGCGCAATATATAGTCATTGTCAATTCCTCCTTATACTTTTTCACTGAATATTCGCCTTGCTGCTTATCAGCTTTGTATTTTCTTTATCTACTTAACCTTTGGCAGTCAGGCTATTTTTAAGAGAAGGGCAAATTAGCGCTTGAAACTCATCAACGCACTGTTTCTACGGCTTTGATTTCGGGTACGGATTTGATAACTGTCTCTTCTATCCCTGCTTTCAAGGTCATAGAAGACATAGGGCATGTACTGCAAGCCCCTAGTAGTGTGAGATATACTATTCTTTCTTCATCAATAGCTACCATCTTTACATTACCTCCATCTGCCTCTAAGAAAGGCCTGATGCTGTCCAATGCTTTTTCTACACGCTCTTTTAATTGCTCTTGATACAACTGTGTGCTTTCCATAAGCACTAGGTTTTTACTTCTACTTTTTTTGTTTTATCAAGCATCGCATTCCGAATCGCTACTTGCTGAGCTAAAGATTTGGCGACTTCCTTCAATGCTTGGGCTACTTTATTATTTTTCATCACCACAGGATAGCCTGCATCACCACTCTCTCGGATGCCTTGTACCAAGGGGATTTGGCCTAGGAATGCTACCTTCTGCTGTTCAGCCAACGTTTTACCTCCCTCTTTACCAAAGATATAATATTGATTATTAGGTAGTTCTTCGGGGGAAAAATAAGCCATATTTTCTATGATCCCAAGCACAGGAACATTGATTTGTGGTTGTTTGAACATCGCTAATCCTCTCATAGCATCGGCAAGCGCTACTTTTTGGGGCGTAGACACAATGACAGCCCCTGTGACAGGCACTGTTTGTACTAACGTAAGATGGATGTCGCTTGTACCTGGGGGAAGATCGATCATTAAATAATCTAAATCTCCCCATGCAGCCTCTCTTAAAAATTGTCTCAGCGCCGAGCTAGCCATAGGCCCTCGCCATACTACAGCTTTCTCTGCAGGTGCCAAAAAGCCAATAGAGAGCAGCTTTACCCCATATTGTTCAATAGGAACGATATGATTTTTACCCGCTCTTTGTGTAACTTGTGGTTTTTTATGTTCGCAGTTAAACATCGTAGGAATCGAAGGCCCAAAAATATCTGCATCGATAAGTCCTACGTTTGCCCCACTCTTTGCCAAAGCAATTGCCATATTAGCAGCAATGGTTGATTTACCAACACCGCCTTTACCCGAGGCAATCGCAATAATATTTTTTACATGGGGTAAAATAGGGGCATTCAATCTTGTAGAGGTGACACGAGCAGTCACCTCAATGCTAACAGGTAAATTTTGGGCTACTTGTTGATGAATGGCTTCTCTGCAAGCCTGTTTGATCATCTCTTTAAGTGGACAAGCAGGCGTCGTGAGTTCTAGGGTAAAGCGCACACCTTGTTCATCCACTTGAAGCTCCTTGACCATCCCTAGTGTAATAAGGTCTTTCTTAAGATCAGGGTCTTCTACCGTTTTTAGCGCTTCAATAACTTTTTCCTTAAGGTACGTCATAAAATTTTTTCCTATAAAACTACGTAGCAAATTACACTATATTTACTAATTTTCTACTATGATTGGGGTAAATACTTTCGGCCTTATGCTAAAAGCCTATATTTGGAACTCAGAACTCGGAACT
>JAKSDE010000437.1 GCA_022360235.1 Cytophagales bacterium | reverse complement strand
GGCTTGGCTGGCAGCCCTCCGAACCTTATCATCTTCATCCTTGGAAGCGGCTATCAGTGGCTCGAGGACTTGCTCAGCCTGCCCTGGCGCGGCCTTTGCCACCTCTGCAAGGGCGGAGCTGGCAGCAGAACGAACAAAAGGATTTTCATCCTTGCCAGCGGCTAGAAGGGGCTCGAGGACTTGCTCGGCGTGCGCTGCTACTGCTCTGGAGCCCTGCAGCCCTGTCGTGAGCAGCCACAAGAGATTACCATCATCGTCTTCACTATCATCCCCTCTCCGTACCCGATCCAGCCCTTCAACGAACCAATCATTAAGAGACTCCATCACGTGAAACTCCTTTTCAAGCGTAGCTAGCCCCTCTTTACAATCCTTCCCTGCTACACACAGCCACTCATTCAACAACCTCATCTGCAAAAGTACATGTTGCACACCCACCACTTCTTTAGGCTCCTTTTCCACCAGCAACAACAGCTGGCTGATGCCCTTTACCCCTTTCTTTTTTTTCTCTTTACTCACCTTCCCAGAGAGGAACGAGAGCATCACCCCATACTGGCGCTCGTACTTATGCTCGGAGAAAAACGCTTCTACCTCCTCTTGATCCTCATCATTTCCTGATAAAAACTGCCTAGCCAGCGCTCTCCCGGCAAAGTACTCCTGGAAAGTAAGGTGCGGGAACTGGTACTCCCCGCCCACTGAATGTAGGAGCCCGCTCTCTGTGAGCATATCGCTGAACAATCTCCTCTTATTAATAGTAGGTATTTTCTCTAACACCTCCCCATGCGTCTTAGGGCTAATCAGCACTTCTCCCTTCTTCAGAGCCTCCAAAGCAATATTACCCAAAAGACTGAATAAATCTTCTTGATAATCCCCCATATCGCCATGCTTTTCTAACTTCTTTTCTAACTTTTCTAAGTAACGTTCCCAGATATGCTCCGTAAGTATCCGGTAAAGTCCAGGAAGGCTTCCATTCATGGTCTCCTCACGAACCCTGGCTCTATTGTATTTCCACAAGTTACACAAGATCTGCAGGTTCACCGGCACATGGGCGATCTCTCCTATGGCAGGGTACTCCCGTATAAACGAAAGCAGCCCCTCACCCAGCTCAGGCAAGTCACCCCTTACATAATCCTCCATTTGCCCATCACTGAACCCTGCATGCTCTATTTCTATATCTGCCAAGGGGCGCTCCTGCTCGATACCATAGGGACGAGACAGCATCAGCAGCTTGTGACTGCCTGCCTTGGCTTCCCCTAGCAGCTTTTCACTGGCTCCATACCGCTCATCCAGACCATCCAGCACCACCAACGTCGTGGGACGCTCTAACTCCTGGCTAATCTGGCGACGCA
The DNA here is from genome assembly GCA_022360235.1 of Cytophagales bacterium. Taxonomy (GTDB): domain Bacteria; phylum Bacteroidota; class Bacteroidia; order Cytophagales; family Amoebophilaceae; genus JAKSDE01. The sequence continues at coordinate 3,522 of JAKSDE010000437.1, read as the reverse complement.
AACGCTTATAATCATCCTCCTCACTCGGAGGATTAGAAAAGCAGTTATTGGCAATGGCAGTAGCAAGGGTCGCTTCCCTACGCATGCTTACATTATCATATTGACTTTGTTGCAAGGCCCTGACTGGCAGCACATAGACCGCCTTAAATGTCTGATCCCACGCTTCTTGCGTCCAACGGTAAGCAAGCCTGCGACTCAGCGTAGTCTTCCCGGTTCCTGGCTCACCGACCAAGAGCACCTTGTGAATCTCTCGCGCTGGTTCGTCTGGCTTGGTGCTTCGGCTTTTAAACAGCTCCTCAAAGGCGATGGGGGTTTTGACCCATTCCAGCCGCTTGTGATGCGTGGACAAATCGTCTTGGGGGCCCTTACGGTCTGCTTTCTTCTTGACTTGCTCAATCAGCTTGAGCTCACACTGAAGCGAGTTTATATGCTTGGGGGCCTCCCCTTCAAAGAGCGAACGCATCTGCGTAAAGTCTGGCTGCTGGTAGTAAGTCCTGAGATCTTGGCGGACCTTTTGCGCCGCTGCAGGAGTCGAGCTCTCTACGGAGGCTTCTGCTTTAAGCTTGCTCTTGATCGTACTGAACAAGCCCCCTGAAGCGGGCGATGCTGCTGGAGCGGGCAGGGACTTAAGTTTGGCCTCTAGCGTCTGCTCACCTAGCCACTGTTGGATGGCTTCTTGCGCATTTACCTGGTACATAGCGGTGGAGAGTAGGGGGCCCCAGGAGAAGATATTGCCAGAAGGAAGGGGTTTTAGAAACCTTGCAGGTTTTGCTCTAGGGGAGCTAGCAGTCAAGCTTTTTAGGGCACCCTCAGCTTCTTCCTTGGCTCCTCCTTGGCTGTGCTTGGCGATGGTAACCAGCCCATCGAGCAGCTCCTCCATCACTTCTTGATCACCTCCCCAAGCTTCCGGCTGAGCTAGCTCTTTCACCCACTGAATACTTTTAGTGCGCACCTCATCAGTGGGGCCTTCCAGGGCAAGCAGGCAGAGTTGATCAACGATGCCAAAGCGCAAGGCTTTGCAACCTTCCTCATCACGCTTAAGATTAGCCTTCGGCAACGCCGCTTCTAAGTTTTGCTCAAAATTGCCATACTTACTGGCATCTTTTAGGCTCAACAGACTGGCATACTTCATGTCATGGTGACAATCAAACCACGTTTTTTCCTCCATTTTCTCGCTGGCAAAGGCCGCTTTCAAACTATGACACTCTCCCAGAAAGTCTTTTATTTCACCTCCGGTAGCTTTCAGAGCACTTATACATTCGCTAAGGTCCTGACACCAATCATGGAAGGTTTTCTTTTCAACACCCTCACGCTGAAAGGCAGCTTGAAAGCTAGCGATAGCTCGCTGAAAGGCATCTGTGTCAGGTCTGAGAAAGGCCACCGAGACTACTACTTGGACAAGCGCCAAGCCTGCTCTGAGGCCATGAGCTCTACGTATTCCTTTTAAGCGTTCTTGGTACTCTGGTGATTTTAAGCGTTCCAGGATTTGCTCCAGGAGTAGGGCTTGATAGCGGAAAGGATAGTAGTTAGCTAGTTTCAAATCCTCAATCCTCTCTTTGAATCGGTGGCAGATCTTCTCTTCCCACTGACTAGGGTCAATAAGCTGGATGAGCACAAGGACCTGATGCAGGGCATAGAGCGTGCTGCGGTGAGTGGGGTAGTTTTTCTTGCTGAAGGCATTCCTATCGGAAGCAAGCTTATCTAAGAGGTCATTACCTAACCTGATCAATGTGGAAGGATTCCCGTCAAACACCTGGCTATCCATATTTTGCAGGGTGTACTCAAGCGCTTGGATCAGAGGGATATATCCGTATTTATTTTCTTGAATTTTATTGCATAGGCTTTCAAAGTAGCTTTTTAGCAGCCATTTATTTTCTGGCTTATCTGCCTGTATGTGCGCTAAGCAGGTATACTCTTGAGGGGTTGCTGGGTTCAAGGTCAAGTTTCCGACAGGCTGTTCGTTGAACCACTTAATATATTTTTCTATCCACTGCTGTAGGGCTTCTTGCTCCTCTTGTGTCTGGGCGGCATTGAAGGCCTCGACAAGGGCTGCTGTGCTCTTAATGTCCTCTTTATTCACGCGCTCTTGGAGCATCAGCGCCTGGCTCGGCTCACTTCCTGCTCTTACGCTCACATTATTTCTTTCGTAGAGTTCTACTTTTCTTTTACTACAGCTTGCAGCTAATACGAGCAATAGCAATATTTTTAATCTTTTCATAATTTTATACTTTTTAGGTTCTTGATTAAATTTTATTAACAATTCTTCAGATAAACTATCTTTAGATAAAGTTTTACTGAGGAAAGTTAAAGAAAGTTTTATAAAAAAACAAAAAATTTCCTAAAAAATTTTTACTCCTAAGACAGAGGTCCTACCCCTTTAACTCTAGTGGCCCCTTCATAACGCTCGATGACGCTATTTTTGAGGCGTTTTGCAGCAGACTAAGTTTTTCGTTCTGCGTTCCTAGTTTTAGCTTCTCCTCTTAAGAATAATGGCACTAACTTGGTTGGCCCTTAACAAGTATTCAATACGGTGTTTTTACACTTAGAAATGACTATTTTACTCACCAAAACTCCTGTATAGCCTAGCCATATTGGCAAGAAAAACCTTTGTAGCACTCCAAAAACTGGCAAAAAAATAGCAGGCTCAGCTATCCATAGTGGGTCCGTGAGTAACGATAGAGCTGTCCTGAGTGGCCCACTCAGGACAGCATGGGAAAAGTCTTAATGTAATGGCTCCTATTGTGTTGCCTTCTGAACTTCCTGATTCTATCAAACATGCCAATTTTTGGACACCCTTGTTAAAAAAAGTGATGCCAAAAAAAGAATTAGTCGCTCTGACGCGTTATGTCTAGCACTAGTGAACATACGATCAAAAGTCTAGGCATAGCTGGGATAGTAGAAGTTATTTTAGAGAAGGGAGCAAGAGAAGAAAAATAATTGAGGCTAGGGAAGGCAGGGCGGACGGGCGCTTTTTGGATATTTTCTATCCTTTACAAGCTTTTTTTCGCCCCCTATTCCTCGTTTTTAAGTAACTAAAAAACAAGCCTAACATCATGGGATTTTTACCTACCAATATATAAACGCTTTCCAAGACACCCCCAACTATCGTTCCAGGCATGACCCAAAGCTCTCCTACCTTTGTTCTTGTTGGGACTGTAGAATCTTAAAATACAGCCCCTAGAGACGCTAATGAAAGGCTCCACGGGAGTTCCCTTTCCTTAATAAAGCGCCACTACATCAGTGCACAGCTTCTCACGTTCCGTAAATAAGCCTAGATAAAAGTCACGCCTCTTGTGTGCCGACTGCCATATAGCCAGTAAATAGGTCTCGATTGACTCCGTTTCCATCACCTTCCTCATCAAACGCTGCTTGTCCTTTTCCCACACTACGCTTTCCTGCTAACTTCTTACCAAAGTTTATCGCACCTATCGACTTTGGCTGACTTTTGGCGCTTGCTAGTAGCTTATCTTATAGCCTGAGTACAGACCCTGTCTTTAGTACAGCCACGCTCTACTCCATCTC
>JAKSDE010000119.1 GCA_022360235.1 Cytophagales bacterium | reverse complement strand
TGACGGGTAACTGTCCCGTTCGGTTCTTAGAGAGGAAAGGGCCCCAGGAAGCCTCCTACGGGAGACTTCCGTAGGCCCCGACCTACTCGACTATGACAAGAACTATGTTATCACTCAAGAAGAGCTAGAATACTTGGCTGAGAGGGTAGAAGTCTTAGCAGCGCTAACCAAGGAGCTGTGTGAAGCGGAGATCGCAAAATATAGTACAGGTTAAGGGTCGACTTAATAATTTTTTTAAAAATTATTAAAGCTTTCTACAGGCCCTAGATAGATTTCGTTAGTCTGAAGGGTATCGGGACAATTTGTTGCTATCCTTCGTTAACACGCCCCTTTTCTTTTTCATAAGCTGTTTGTTTTTAAGTTGCCCATTTATATCCCTATCTATTACTAAGAATAACGATTTTTTTATAATCTACTAATCGACTTCAGTTTTCATTTAAAACGATTTTCTCTTTCTTGATTTCCAAGTAATCGTTTCCACACTTTTCTCTTGTCTTTTTTCCACAGTAGCTGCACTTACTACCTGCTTGATGTAGAAAAGGACTTTGAGAAGCACAGGTACCCTTAAATTCTCCCTTCTTAAGAAAGATTATTCTTAAAGTCATGAGAATAAAAAAGATAGCTACTAATACGATGGAGAGTAAAATGGTCAACATCTCTTAGTTAACTTTAGTTGAGTGTTTTAAGGTATTTACTACTTTAACAATCGTAGTTCCATAAAAAGTTTCACGCTATGCTAGTACGGCTTTGTTTAATTTCCGCTATGATTTTCTTACCCCCTTTTTGTTGTATCAAATCGGCAAGTTGTATGCCGAGAGCTATATTGTTATCTTTCTGATCGGTAAGTACTTCTTGAATACATTGCTTCCCGTTTAAGCTAATGACTCCTCCTCGAATGGTTAATTGATCTGCTTCTGTAGTAGCCATAGCAAAAACAGGGATACTACACCCTCCTTCCATTCTTTTTAGAAAAGCTCTTTCGGCCAAAATGTTTATTTCAGTTTCATCGTGGTTAATACAACTACGAATGAATGCTTTTTTACTAGCAGGCAAGTAGCTAGCTGCTTCTACTGCAATAGCTCCCTGCCCGACAGCAGGTATAAACTGATAGACAGGGAGTATATTTACTATCATAGTTGTAAACTTCATAGCATGTACACCGGCAAAGGATAGCAACAGTGCATCGCAATACCCTTCTTTCATCTTATGAATACGGGTATGCAAGTTACCTCGAATGTCTACTGGCTGAACATGCGGAAAATAATGCTTCAAGAGCGCTATCCGTCTAGTAGCGGAGGTTCCTACTTTGATAGCTTTTTGATAATCATAGATGTTGTGTTTTTCATGATGGCTCAATACTACATCATTAGGGTGGGTTCTTTGTGTAAAAGCAATAATTTCGAAGTTAGCGCCTAGGTCTGACTGTAAGTCTTTAGCACTATGCACAGCTATATCGATGGTTCCTGCTAGCAGTTCTTCTTCAATAGCTTGGGTAAAAACTCCTTTATCGCCAAGCTTTGCGATGCTTACATCCAAGATTTTGTCACCTACTGTTTTGATAGGCTTAATGGCTGTTTCAAGCCCATGCTGGTGAAGTAATAGCGCTATAAATTTGGCTTGCCATAAGGCGAGCCTACTTCCTCTTGTTCCAATGACGAGCTTTTCTTTCATTGAACCTCTTTTGAAACTCGATATTTAAGCTCCATATTATAGCATGTTGTCCATGCATTTT
>JAKSDE010000120.1 GCA_022360235.1 Cytophagales bacterium | reverse complement strand
TCTACAGTCCCATAGCGAAACCAGGAACTCGAAACTAAGAACTAAAAAGATAGAACCCTCGAGCGTTATGAAGGGGTGGCTAGCTAGCTGTACTCATTTTTAGGTACTAAAATACAATATTAAATCCAAACTGTTTTACTATACTATTATGGATGCTACTATAAGAGAGAAATATACAGTCACCATAGGGCTAGAAGTACATGGACAGTTGCTTACCCAAAGCAAAATGTTTTCTCCTGAGACGACGGCGTATGGCAACCTTCCTAATACAAACATAAGCACCATTACCTTAGCTCACCCAGGTACTCTGCCTACAATCAATAAGAAAGCTGTAGAGTATACTATTAAAATGGGAATTGCCTGTCATTCTACCATTACCCGAGAGAATGTATTTGCTAGAAAAAACTATTTTTATCCAGACTTGCCCAAAGGTTATCAGATTACACAAGACAAAACGCCCATTTGCCGCGGAGGCTACGTAACGATTAACACCAAAGATGGCAAAGAGCGCAATATTGAACTCACAAGGATTCACTTAGAAGAAGATACAGGAAAATCCATTCATGGAGCGGCTGCTAACGAAACCTTGATCGATTTTAATAGAGCGGGTATACCCCTCGTTGAGATTGTTACCAAGCCAGTTATAACCACTTCTGAAGAGGCTTATAATTTCTTGACAGAGATTAGGAAGCTTGTACGATATCTTGACATATGTGATGGCAATATGGAAGAAGGCTCTTTACGGTGTGATGCCAACGTCTCTGTGAGGCGCAAAGATGCACAAGCATGGGGCGCAAAGGTAGAAGTGAAGAACATGAACTCTATACGGAATGTGCAGCTAGCTATTGAACATGAAATTGAACAACAGATCGAAGTAATTGAAGGGGGAGGGGAAGTTATTTCTGAGACAAGAGGGTATGATGCTACGACTGGTAAAACGAGCAGTCAACGAACTAAAGAAACATTGAGTGACTATCGTTATTTCCCCGAGCCTGACTTGAGCCCGCTGACCATCTCAGAAGCATGGATTGAACAAATACGACAAACCCTACCGAGCTTGCCTAGCGAACTTTTCAAAAAGTTGGTAAATGTCTACCAGCTCCCTCCCTATGATGCCGCTGTACTAACTGGTGATAAAGCAACCGCCTTGTTTTTCGAAGAACTCTGTCAATTAACCCCGTATTACAAAGCAGCTTCTAATTGGATGATGGGGCCTGTTAAATCGTATCTTAATGAATTAGCTGTGCCTATACAGCAGTTTCCGCTAACGCCTAAAACATTGGCTGATTTAATTGCATTAGTAGAAGAGAAGCGGATAAGCTTTTCAGCAGCCTCACAACGACTGTATCCTGCCTTACTGAAACGTCCTGAAAAAACACCGCTTGAACTTGTAGAAGCGCTTCAGCTACGCCAAGAAAGTGATGCTAGTACAATACAGGTATTGGTAGATGAGGTGATTGCTACCTACCCACACAAAGTAGCTGCCTATAAAAATGGTAAAAAAGGTCTCTTGGGAATGTTTATGGGAGAGATTATGAAGAAGAGTAAAGGCCAAGCTGATCCCACTCTTACCAGTGAGTTACTCAAGCAAAAGTTGATGGATGCATGAACGTTGTTTCGAGTTCCGCGTTCTGAGTTCTGCGTTCCGAGTTCCGAGTTCTGCGTTCCGAGTTCCGAGTTCTGCGTTCTGCGTTCTGAGTTCCGAGTTCTGCGTTCTGAGTTCCGAGTTCTGAGTTCTGAGTTCCGAGTTCTGAGTTCCGAGTTCTGAGTTCCGAGTTCTGCTCACTGATTGCTCTACAAAGTAGGGCTATGAAGGGTGCTGAGTTGGCAACTCAGGACAGCCATTTCGTCTTTTATGGATCAACTAAGGAGAGCTGGGGCTCAACACCCAAAAGTTGTGCGAGGATGAGGGATACTTTTTTGTGCTAATTCCCTTAGAAAATATTACTTCAGGGCCGACTATAATATAAGGTGAGTCAACTAAGTCAACGGATAGCACGCAAGGTTGCCTGCGCTTTCATTTTCATAGGGTGGTTTTATCCACTTTTCCACCCCATATTGAAACAATTCCTGCCTAGTTTTCTACAACCTCAGTGGAGAATTTGGAAAAAGTTTTTAACTCGGAACTCATCCGTGGAGAATGAGGGAGTCGAACCCTCGACCTTCTCGATGCCATCGAGACGCTCTAGCCAGCTGAGCTAATTCCCCCATCTTTTAACGCCCAGGAGCTTAGCACCCCTGTCTTTGGAATAGGTTGGCAAAGTAACTACTAAATGCAATACAACCAAGAAGAAAAAAGATTTCTTGAAGCTTTTTGTCGGATGAAGTCTTTTGCTATTCCATTTTTAGTGTTTGACAAGTATACCCCTGCGCAGCATCAGTGGGTATGTGCATACCTTCCCCACTTTTCTAACACCGTCTTGAAATCATGCGGAAGCTCAGATTCAAAATATACCGGCTGCTGGGTGGCAGGATGGACAAACCCTAATGATTGGGCATGTAAAGCTTGACGAGGCATATACTTGAAACAATTTCCAATAAAAGCCTTATATTTTGAAAAACGAGGGCCTCGTAAGATTTGATCTCCGCCATAACGTGCATCGTTAAAGAGAGGATGGCCGATGTATTGCATGTGAGCACGAATTTGATGCGTACGGCCTGTCTCAAGTTTACATTGGACTAAGGAAACATACTGAAACTTTTTGATTACTTTGTAGTGGGTAATAGCTTTCTTGCCTGTTTTCCCTGCTGGAAAAGCGACCATAACACGACGATCCTTAGGACTCCTACCAATATTGACATCGATGGTACCTGCTTCTTTGGCTGGCGTTCCCCAGACAAGGGCATAGTAAACACGCTTGATCGAATGATCATAAAACTGCTTTGCCAAGGCGGTTATACTTTCTTCTGTCTTGGCAACAACGAGTAACCCTGAAGTGCCTTTATCAATTCTGTGTACGAGCCCAGGACGATTTTCATTGTTTTCCAGGGTAGGGAGTGGTTGAAAGTGGTAAGCCAGGGCATTGAGTAACGTGCCAGTCCAGTTTTGATAAGCAGGGTGCACAACCATACCCGCTGGCTTGTCAACAACTAGGAGGGATTCATCTTCATACACAATAGCGAGGGGAATGTTTTCAGGAAATACTTCGATAGCTTGTAAGGCCTTGGGAAGCACTACCTTGATCTCATCGTTTGGCTTCACTTTATAACAAGGCTTTGTAGGCTTTTGGTTAACTTGTATCAATTTATTTTTGATAGCCAGTTGGATTTTATTTCTCGTTACATGAGGTAGCCGGTCTATCAAAAACTTATCGATCCTAAGGGCGATCTGTTGAGGATCTACCTTAATACAATAGTGCTCAAAGAATTTTTCCTCTTCTTCTAGATAGCTTTTTTCTTTTTCCACCATAAGGTACGACTTTTTAAATGGCTGGGAAGTATGAAGTAAAGTTTTGTAGGCTGTCTATGCATGTAAAGCTCGGTAAATTAAAAATGATAGGTGCCTGGAACTTTAACTAGAAAGCATCTTCAAAGTGATCTATTTGAATTTCACCCTGCTTCTTCAATACTGCAATGATGTCGAATCGAATGGATTTTGTCCAATTATGTGTCATTATATAATTTTCTGCTGCTGTTAGTAGTAACTGCTTCTTTAATGGGGTCACAAACTCCTCTGGATGACCAAAACGCTCACTACTTCTTGCCTTTACTTCTACAAACAACAAAAGATCTCTCTCTTTTGCGATGATGTCAATCTCTGCTTTTTTGTATCGATAGTTACAGACAACAAGCGTAAACCCTCTTTCTTGTAAATAGCGAACCGCTCGTCTTTCTGCTTCTTCTCCCAATCGATGAGAATGATAACGATTGCTCATTTTGAAGTTAACTCGTTAATGCACTTATATGGCTTATTAACCTTGAAAATGAAGCTTTTTATGCTGTGTTACTTCTTAGGTATCGTTCCAAAGATATAGTCCCAGAGCGGAGAAGATACACCAAAAGCACGTTCATGATCTTTATAGTGATGGATACCATGGTTGATCCACAGATGTTTCAAGAAATTTTTAGGGGGTTGATAAGCATGAATAGCATAGTGTACCAGCAAGTAGCTTGCATAGCCCACCACAAAGCCTGGTAAAAAAGCAAAGGCATAATTACCCATGCTCAACTTAAAAACTAAGAATAAGAGCACACTAATGGTTACACTCACTAAAGGGGGCATAGCTAAGCGCTCCTTGTCTTTAGGGTAGTCATGATGTACCCCATGAAAGGTGTATTGAATTTTCGCTTTTGTTTTAGTACTGGTACCCATATGAAATACATAGCGATGGACGAGGTATTCTACCAAGGTAAAAGTGAGGAATCCTGCCAGAAAAACAATAAGTACAGCCCCGAAACTTAATAAATTGTGGTGCAATGCCCAATAAATTAAACTCACAGCGAACACTACAAAAATAGAAATAGGTACAGCAATATGTGTTCTGGTCAGTTTTTCTAGCAACGGATTTTTAAACAACGCAGTGGTACCCTTATGATGAGGTGTTCTGACCTGGGTCGAAGTATCCATGACATTATTTTTTAAAAGACTTTTATTACAAAAATAAAGAACTAAGCTAATATTTTCCAACCTTCTCTAGTTTTAAGGAAGCTTTTTAGAGAGTGTTACATAAAGATAGTTAAGAAAGTTTTATGAATTTCATCAAAGCCACCCTACTCATTGAGAAAACACGCTAGCTTTAACTTTAGCATGATCATTCGCAGCGATCTTGATCTTTAACAAGGGTGGGAGGTATAAACAACACATTGCAACGGATGAGAAACTTACATGGGAGTAATAATAAAATTGATGTTCTTGACGACTATGGAAATAGAACAGGAAAGGTTCTCTCCAGGAAAGAAGTCCATGAGCTAGGAAAAGTTCATCGTGCTGTTCATCTGTACTTGTTCGACAAATCAAACCAACTCCTTCTTCAGCGTCGTTCTCATAACACAGACCACTACCCAGGGATGTTTAGTATATCAGTAACTGGGCATGTTGATGCCGGGGAAAGTAGCAGCGAAACAGTACAAAGGGAACTATAAGAGAGTTAGGCATTGATTCAGCCGGTGTAACTATTGAGTTTTTATTTTCTTTCAGACAAGACGTAGAAGTAAGTCCTACTTATATAGTCGACCCTTAACAAGTATTCAATACTGTGTTTTTACACTTAAAATGACGATTTTAGCTCATAAAAACTCATATATAGCGTAGTAATATTTGCAAGAAAAACCTGTAGGGCACTACAAAACCTGGCAAAAAATAGATAGCTCCTAGACTACTGCCAAACGCATCAAAATCCGTTCATATAGCCTATCAAGAAGGGCTGTAACCTAGTTTTGCAACAGTCTCCATACTATAGATCCGCCTTTGAAAAATGGCGTTCAGAAATTCTCAGCGAAGTGCGGCCAAAAATTGGCGTGTCTGAGGAGCGGAGCGACGAGTTTACCAATCTTTAGCACGTAGCGCAAGAATTTTAGCCATTTTTCAACAGCGGTGAGGGCCCCCGGCAGGGGAACAAAAAGTAAGGGCTAAGCCCGATAAATGACGAACTTAGCCTGTTGCAAAACGCATCAAAAATAGAGTCATCGAGCGTTCTTAAGGGTCGACTACTTAACTGTCACCCTCGTCATTTTTAATACGCAAATCTATCCCCCCCTTGTGGCTACTCAATTTCAATCGCGTAAGGCAAACGCGCCTGCACACCTGTCATGTTTACAAGCTTCTTCATGCTTTCTAAATGAGGATAGGTTTCTCCTAGACTATGACGCACTATTTTTTCTTTGACCAACCCTGTCCAATCTCCCAAAATTTCTTCGAAGGTTATTGCTTGCTTAGGCCAGTAAGCAACCGTATATTCATCATCATCTAAGTCGGCTGCTTCTGCTGCCATTTTGATCGCATCGTCTAAGCTTCCCAGCTTGTCTATCAAGCCATTCTCTTTGGCAAGGGTGCCTGTCCATACTCTTCCTGAAGCTATACGGGCTACTGACGCTTTAGTTAGGTCTCTTCCTTCAGCTACTTTTTCCAAGAATCTATCATACACTTTTTCAATGGTCTCCTGCATAAATTTTTTCTCGTAGGCGGTCAGGGGCCTACCAGTATTCAAACCTAATGGCCATCCTAGATGAAAGATATCTGCAGATTTTGCTGTTTTGATAACATCAGTGGTAATGCCTAGTTTCTCTTCTAGTAGTTTACCTGCATCTACCCAAAGACCAAACACACCGATAGAACCTGTAACCGTAGTAGGTTGTGCTACAATACGATCACAGGCCATGGCTACATAATAGCCACCAGAGGCAGCTACATCAGACATAGAAGCAACGAGTGGCTTTTTAGCTTTTGTCAGCACTAATTCTCTCCATATAATGTCAGAGGCAAGTGCATATCCGCCCGGTGAGTTGATTCTCACTACCACTGCTTTAATTTTTTCGTCTTCTCTGATTCTTCGAATACTTTCTGCAAAGTACTTTGCTCCTATACTATAAGGCCTTCCTCTTCCATTCACAATATCTCCTTCGGCAACCAGGACCGCTATGTTATCTTTGGTTGATTGGGGGGTCTTGTGCCTTAGATAGGCAGTATATTTCTTAAAAGGCACATAATTGATAACTTCGTCTTCATCTAGGTCTAGTTTATCTTTCATGATCGATTCAACTTCATCAAAATAGCCTACTTTATCAACTAATTGGTAGTTATACGCATCTTGGGGAGTACGGATCAATAAGGAATCAGCTATCTTCTTTAAGAAAATTCTCTCTATTTTTCTAGCCGCTGCTATCTCGCTTATAAAATGATCATATATCGAAAAGAGTAATAAAGAGTCTTGCTCTCTACTTTCTTGACTCATATCTTTCCGCGAAAAAGGCTCTACCGCGCTCTTATATTCACCTGCGCGAAATATGAGTGGCTCAGCGTCGAGTTTTTGAAACAATGATTTATAAAAGACCACTTTTTTGCTTAAGCCACTAAAGAAGAACGCCCCCTCTGGATGCAAGATAATTTTATCAGCAAGGGAGGCTAGATAATAAGCTTTCTGATTATATAGCTCTCCATAAGCTACAATAAATTTTCCTTCTTCTTTAAAGTCTATTAAAGCTTCCCTTATTTCTTCCAAGCTTGCCCATCCGCCTTGTAACTCTCTCAATTCTAGGTAAATGCCCTCAATTTTGTCATCCTCTTGTGCCTTTTGTATAGCCTTTTTGATTTCTAAGAGGCTAATTAATTCTAATTGCCTATCTTCGAAAGGCTTCAGCGGAAGCCTTACCTCTAAAGTTCGTTCAACGAGCTTTCCTTTCAATGCTATGTGTAGTACGCTATTATCTTTTAGCTTAGGCTTTTCAATGTTGTATAAAAGTATGCCCTTGATCACAAAGTAACCTATTGCCAGGAAGATGATAAATCCAAACACAGTAGCTAGTAAACGTAGCACTGTAGCCACTACACGTTTAAAAAAATTTTTCATAATGCGTCGTTTATGGTTAACATTAAGCAATTATACGAATTGTTTAGCTTATAAAACAAGCTATGCAGTAATAAAATGTTGCTTTTTATAAGAAATTTTTTATTTTTGATTTATATGCTATTTTAAGAGGCTAAGTTTATGAACTCCGTTTATCTTCTTTTAGGATCTAATCTAGGAAACAGGATCAATAATATTGCGCAGGCCATCCGGATGTTAACAGATACCGTCGGTACTATTAAAACAGCCTCCTCACTGTATGAAACAGAGCCGTGGGGAAAGGAAGATCAACCATTTTTTTGCAATAGAGTGGTTTGTATGCAAATGCCCCTTTCCCCTGAAGCGTTGTTATCTCACATACAAGCTATTGAAGAAAAACTAGGAAAAGTAATTCAAGAAAAATGGGGACCTCGAAGTATTGACATTGATATTCTTTATTACAATGATTGTATTGTGGACACGCCCGATTTGAAAATCCCTCATAAGGAATTGCCCCAAAGAAGATTTGTTTTAGTTCCTCTTTGTGAAATTGCTCCGCGCTTTGTGCATCCTGTGTATCAACAGACCAATATCGTCTTACTACGTAACTGCCTAGATCTACATAAAGTATGGATTTTATAACCTCCCTTTATATAGTACGAAGTGCACTAGCAGGGGTATACTAGTTTTATTACTTCATTTTATTTTTGCAGTTATGACCCTATTGATGCTATTCGCACTTTTATGTTTCAATAAACTAAACCTTAGCGCTTCTGAGAGCGACCACGTTGCTCCTACTCCTGTATCTTACCCATTTTCTGCTGATTCGTCTGCTAACTTACCTTATAATGACGTTGTATACATTCGTCAAATTACTATTGCGGGCAATAAAAAAACAAAAGACCAGGTCATCTCTAGAGAGTTACAAGTGAGCGAAGGAGAAAAAGTAGCTAAAGGAGATTTAGAAAAAATATTTAAGCAAGATAGCGATAAGCTTATCAATACGCAACTCTTTCTGAAAGTGGATATAAGCAAAATTGACCTTCCTAATGATCAGATAGATATAGTGGTCAGTGTTGAGGAAAGATGGTACATCTTACCCATTCCTATTTTTGAGTTGGCCGATAGAAGCTTTAGTGAGTGGTGGACTAATCAAAATCGCGACTTAAGTAGAGTGAATTATGGTATGAAATTTTACCACAACAACGTCAGGGGAATGGGTGAAAAACTGGGTATTACCACCCAGTTTGGTTTTAACAAAAAATTTGAATTTTCTTATTTCCTTCCTTATATCGATCAATTACAAAGACTTGGACTTAAAGTAGTACTCTCTTATGAAGAAAGTAAAAACATTGCCTATAAGTCTCAAGATCATCGCCAATGCTTTTTGAAGTTTGATAGGATACTGAAGAAAAATTTTGAAAGTAGCCTCACCTATGTATTAAGATATAGTTTTTACACCTATCACTATTTTAAGCTACAATTCTATCATAATACCGTCGCTGATACAGTAGCGGTGCTCAATCCCAATTATTTTTTACCAGGGAAAACGCTACAACGAATCTTTGCACTTTCCTATGAATTTAAGCGAGATCAAAGGGACTATGCATCCTACCCGCTAGAGGGGTTTCTAGTCAAAGCAAAAGTAGAAAAGTTGGGACTTGGCATTTTTGATGACATCAACCAATTAAATTTTTTAGCTACCGCTGAGCGTCACTTCAACTTGAACAAAGGTTTTTATTTCTCCAATAGCGTGAGCGCAAAGCTTAGTTTTCCAGACAAGCAGCCTTATAATTTTTTTAAAGGATTAGGTTACGATAACATCTTCGTCAGGGGTTATGATTTGTATGTCATCGAAGGGCAGGACTATGTGTTGCATAAAACAGATTTTAAGAAACGGATTCTTTCTGGTGAAAAGTACCTTGGTAGATGGGTACCTCTCAAGGAATTTCGAACACTACCCTATACAATCTACCTGAAAACTTTTTTTGATTGGGGGTTAGTAAACAACGCTATCACTGACCCTGCGAATACAAGGCTTGTCAATCGTCTTCTCTATGGAGGAGGGGTAGGGATAGATTTAGTAACTTACTATGATACCGCCCTGGGATGGTCTTATGCCATTAATAGTAGAGGCGAAAGTGGATTCTTTTTTAGCGTAAGCGTCCTGTTTTAGATAAAATAAAGAAAACTATAACACCCGAAAACACTCTCGCACGTTTATAAAACTTCTACAACAAATCAGCAAGTAGCTTCATGAGTGCTGCTGGTTTAATAGCTTTAGAGACATAGGCATTCATACCTGCTGCTAGCCCTTCATCTATATCCTCTTTAAAATCAAAGGCAGAAATTCCTATGATGGGTTTCTCAAAATCCAATGCTCTCAGACGCCTTGTTGCTTCATAGCCATTCATTCGTGGCATTATTATATCCGTTAAAACAGCATCATAGTCATTCTTCTTCACCTTTTCCAGTGCTTCCACCCCGTCTTTCGCGGTATCTAATACAAAGCCTTTTGGGAGTAAAGCGCATTTAAGTGCGGCAGCAAACGCCATATTATCATCCACAATTAATATTTTTTTGCCCACTGTTTTGGACTGCTCTTTAGATTTTTCTTTAACCATAGCGTCAACAATTTTATGTTAATATCGATTCTATAAATATAAGAAGAAAAATTCTTATTTCAATGCTTATTTTTGAAAATTTTTTTTAGTCACTACACTAAATAGTAAGGTAATTAGGTAGCACATATATTTACGCTTCTCGCAAACTTTCTTGTTGTCTCTCTTCTTTTTTGAGTCTAATTTTTAAAGTTTTTCCAATAGGTGATTTAGGCAACGCATTTCTAAATTCCACATACTTAGGAACTTTGTAGGGAGTAAGCCTTTCTCTACAATAAGCAATAAGTTCTTCTTCCGTTAATGAAATATCTTTTCTTACGACAAATATTTTTACAGCTTCTTCAGAATTCGAATTAGGTACACCAATAGCACTTACTTCTATTACCTTAAGATGGCTGGCTACTACATTTTCTATCTCACTAGGGTATACATTAAACCCAGAAACATTAATCATATCTTTCTTACGATCGACAATTTTTATAAACCCCTCTTGGTCAATCACTGCGATATCACCTGTTTTTAGCCATCCTTCGAGGAAGACATTTTCTGTTTCTTCCAAATTTTTCCAGTAGCCCTTCATCACCTGAGGTCCTTTCACCAGTAACTCCCCAGGCTGGCCGTAGGCTATCGCTTTTCCTGCATCATCCACTACTTTCACCTCTGTACTAGGAAATGGAATACCTACTGTACCAATACGTTCTGTACCATTTATCAAGTTAGCCGACACTACAGGCGATGCTTCTGTGAGGCCGTATCCTTCTACCAGGGGTACCCCTGTCAAAGCTTCCCACTTTTCTGCTACAGCCGCTTGTATAGCCATGCCTCCTCCTACAGTTACTTTTAAATTAGAAAAGTCAACCGTTGCAAATTCCTTTTGACTTAGCAAGCTCTTAAATAATGTATTAACGCCTGTCATAGCAGTAAAGTGGTGTCTTTTCAGTTCTTTGATCAATGCCTTTAAATCTCTTGGATTTGTTATGAGTATATTCTTAGCTCCTATCTTCAGCATGGCCAGGACATTAATAGTCAAAGAAAATATGTGATACAAAGGTGACGGTGTTATCACTACTTCTTCTTTTTCTTTTAATTTCAACCGCATCCAGGCTGCCACTTGCTCTACATTAGCGATCATATTTCGGTGGGTTAGCACGGCACCCTTAGAAATACCTGTGGTACCCCCTGTGTATTGCAGAAAGGCGGCTGCCTCTCCTTCTAGCTCTATCCTCGTAAAATGTGCATTTCTCCCTTTTTTGAGTATGCTTTTTAACATAAGCGCCCCAGGTAGTCGATAACGAGGTACCTTCCCTTTGAGATACTTTACTGCAACGTTTACCAACCACCCTTTTACTTCACCTAACAGGTCACCTACTTCAGTGATAATCACAGTTTCAATAGGGGTTTCATGAAGAACTACTGCTAAATTATGAGCAAAGTTGGCTAAAATAACTACTGCTTTTACCCCTGCGTCTGCAAACTGATACTGCATTTCACGAGGTGTGTACAACGGATTGGTATTCACCACGATCATACCAGCACGAAGAATACCAAACATCAATACAGGGTATTGCAGCAAGTTAGGTAGTTGGATAGCAACGCTGTCTCCTTGCTTCAGGTTCGTATGGTTTTGAAGGTAAGCAGCAAAGGCTTTTGATAATTCATCTACCTCCCGGTAGGTTAGTACTACTCCCATGTTCTCATAAGCAGGCAACGCACTATACTTTTCACAACATTCCTCCATGAGGCCAATAAGTGAAGCGTAGCGTTCAGGATCGACAGTATGAGGAATATCTTTGGGATAATGTTTTAACCAAGGATGTGGTTTCATAGGTAACTTTATTCTTGCGTAGTTTTAAAAAGGAGCGTAATCTAACGAAAATTTTCCACGTAATGCGTATACTTTAGGTGGAATTTTATAAAATCATACTACATTGTTTTGGAGGGCTTAATTTCTTAGTGCAGCGTTTCAGTTGCGTACTGGCTGAAGCAGGCTTACCTGCGTCTTTTCTTTGCTTCCTCCTGTCTTATTTTCCTACGCAGTAGCTTTGGTCTTCTGTAACCTCGTAGCTAGTAGAAAGTTTTCAATCCCTCAACCCTACGAGATCGCTAGATAAGTTGTGGGCGTGTTGAAAAATGTTTCTAGTCTTTAAAAACATCGATTAACCACCATAGAGCGCTATAATCTTCGAAAAAACGCTAAAATTCAATACTCCCCTGTAGCCTTTTTCACTACTTTTCGTTGTAGCTATTTGACTATTAAAATTTATATAGTAACTTTACATCTTAATTCAAATTAATTTTTTACTAACAAATAAAACTTTAAAATCATGACAAACAAACTAAAATCTAATTTAAAACAAACACTTTGCGGCGCTTTGGTAGCCGTTGCTATGGTAGCTTCTTGTGGGAAGAAAAATGAAGGAGATAATGTTGGACCCGTATTAACAATAGAGTCAAATCAGAAAAATATTGATTTGAGTAGTTCTACTTCTGCAAATGTACCTTTTTCATTAAGACTAGGTGGGGTTGATTCTGATAAGGTTGAAAGCATACTTTTTCAGTATGAAATAAGTAGTAATATACAGGATAGAAAGCTGGAGAAAGGCACACACTTCAACCTTACGACTGGGGGAGAGAGTAAACAAGAACTAGCATCCCCAGGAAGGGATATACTTATTAAGAAAACTGATTTGGAAGTAAAATCTGGTGAAGTAGTTGTTCCACTCGTGCTTACAATTATAGAGGACGGTAAGGTTAGTGGTAAGGAAGAATACAACATCACTATAACAGTTGTAAAAATAGGAGAAGATAAACATTCAGTTTCAGGGAGTCATTTATTTAATATTCAACATTCAGACCTAAATTAATCTATATAAACACGCTTCGCAGGGATCTTGTTTGTCCTTGCGAAGCTATTCCACTAATCTTCTGCATAAGCGACCCGTCCCATAGCATTTTAGAGAAGAGAAGGCCATTCGCTTGCCCCAATAACACTTAACTTTCACACAGTACTACTGCTCCGTCACCTACCCTGTCTACGCTACTCACTAGAAAACGCCCAGCAGCGTTTCAACATAAGAACGTTAATCAACGTAGTTTCTAATTCTGAGTTCCTAAATTGCGCAGTATTTGATATAATCAATCTTCATACTAGCAGAAAGTTAGCTTAAAGCTAGCTTATCGTCAATTACCTTCCTATCTTTGGCAGTGCTTCTCATGCTTTGTTTTCATCTATGAAATATGACATCATTATCATAGGAGGAGGGATTATTGGCTTAGCCACAGGGCTGCAGCTCAAAAAAAGGAAGCCTTCATTAAGGATGCTCCTGCTAGAGAAAGAACAACAACTAGCAAGCCATCAAATGGGTCATAATAGTGAGGTTATTCATTCGGGCCTCTAGGAGTCAAGTATATAGAGGGATTGAGCATTGGACAAACTTGAAACTAAAAGGCTTGCAATTTGAAACTAAAAAAACAACGGTGGGGCTAGCCTCCTTACTGATGGGCATCGCCACGGGCTTATGCTTTTACCTGTTTTCAGCCACCTGGAATGGAGCAGTCTTTCATCATCGTTGGCATTGGTTTTCTATCCAAAGGGGCGCAACTACCTTACAATCTTCCGTAGGCATTTATCTCGATCATACTACTTCGCTGATGTTGTGTCTCATTACATGCATTGGTTAGCTAGTATATCTTTACTACCTCCCGGTAGGTTAGTACTACTTCCATGTTCTCATAAGCAGACAACGCACTATACTTTTCACAACATTCCTCCATGAGGCCAATAAGTGACGCGTAGCGTTCAGGATCGACAGTATGAGGAATATCTTGGGGATAATGTTTTAACCGAGGGTGTCGTTTCATAGGCAATTTTATTCTTGCTTAGTTTTAAAAAGGAGCGTAATCTAACGAAAATTTTCTACGTAATGTCTATACTTTGGGTGGAATTTTTAAAATTATACTACGTTGTTTTTGGGGTCTTAATTTTTTAGTGCAGCGTTTCAGTTGCGTGCTGGCTGAAATAGGCTTCCCTGTGTCTTTTCTTTGCTTCCTACTGTCTTATTTTTCCTACGCAGTAGCTTTGGTCTTCTGTAACCTCAGCTAGTAGAAAGTTTTCAATCCCTCAACCCTACGAGGTCGTTTAGATAAGTTTTGGGCGTGTTGAAAAATGCATTTTTAATCTTTAAAAACATCGATTAAACACAATAAAGCGCTATAATCTTCGAAAAAACGCTATAGTTCAACACGCCTGTTGTAACCTTTTTCATTACTCTTCGTTATAACTATTTAACTATTAAAATTTATATAGTAACTCTAAATCTTAACTTAATTAATTTTTTTATTAACCAAGTAAACTTTTAAAATCATGACAAACAAACTAAAATCTAATTTAAAACAAACACTTTGCGGCGTTTTGGTAGCCGTTGCTGTGTTAGCTTCTTGTACGAAGAAAAATGAAGGAGATAATGTTGGACCTCAAACGCCACAGGCTGGAGCAGGCGATGGTAATCCAGGTGTAGGAGGTGATGGTAATCCAGGTGTAGGAGGTTCTGATGGTGATCAT
>JAKSDE010000383.1 GCA_022360235.1 Cytophagales bacterium | reverse complement strand
TTATAGAATAATACATTTAAGCCGCCCTGGTTAATTCATGAATAAATACTGGCTCAGCCTTGACCATAAAAATCACTTTTTTATGCTTAGGTCGTGTGGATATTCGATTGGAATTTAAATATTATTTCTATACAGTCGACTTAATAACGCTCGATGGTTCTATTTTTGATGCGTTTGGCAGCAGGCTAAGTTTTTAGTTCCGAGTTCTGAGTTCCGAGTTTTAGGTCTTCCTCTCAGGAGGGACAGGTGTGGTAAAACAGGGTAGAACTCCACCCTATAATGGCCCATATTGTGTTGCCTTCTGAACTTCCTGATTCTATCCGCTAATTTTTGGATACACTTCGCTTGGAATTTCAAACATTTTTCAAAGGCGGATCTCTATGATTGATAGGGCCTGCTATTT
Source organism: Cytophagales bacterium (assembly GCA_022360235.1). Lineage (GTDB taxonomy): Bacteria > Bacteroidota > Bacteroidia > Cytophagales > Amoebophilaceae > JAKSDE01. The sequence continues at coordinate 1,976 of JAKSDE010000383.1, read as the reverse complement.
TTTGGCAAGTTTTTGGAATGCCATCAAGGTTTTTCTTGCCAATATTGCTACGCTATATTATGAGTTTTTGTGAACTAAGACAGTCATTTTAAGTGTAAAACACAGTATTGAATACTTGTTAAGGGCCAACTAGTTAACGTTTATTAGGTAAAGTAAGTGAAAGAATTAAAAATATTTTAATTAATTATTTTTTTACTTTTAAAGTAAAGTCTACTTTCATGTAAAATATGATAAAGTTAATCAATTTCTACACATCAGTTTTACCTAATTAAATAACAATGGATCTACGAGAATTAGGTAAATTAGATAACATCCTTGTGGCAATTGCTGAAAAAAGGAGTTTACTTGCGAACCCTACTTATGTAGATAAAAAACAGGAAGAAGAAGTATTACTTCAGCAACTGGAAAAAAAGCTTAGAGAAAAGTTTGGCAATTTTATATTAGAGGCTTTGCAAGATGTACATGATGAATTTTGTCCAGACAATGAGGTGCTTCCTCCCCTCGCTTACCTAGCTAAAAAATATATTATTAAAAAAAAGAGGGGTAGCCAAATAACATATGAAACCGACTTCAATGAAGGCATCCCCGTTGAATCGGATGATTATCCTGGAGAGCCTGCAAGACTCGTTATTGTACCTCGCCCGCCAAGAATTTTACTTCAAGTAGGCGAACGACTTCGAGAAGAGGTGTGGAGAGCAAGGTAGTCTCAACTTTCAATAAGCGCTAATAACCTAATTTACTGCGTACCCTTGCGAGTGTTTGACGAGCAATAGTCCGTACCTTTTCTTCTCCTTGCACTAACTTTTCATGAAGGAGAGGGAGATGCTTCATATAATAATCAAATAACCTTCTTTCTTCTGTAAATGTATCTAAAATTAGTTCAAACAGTGCCTGCTTAGCTTGCCCATAGCCATAATTACCTTCGAGGTATTTTTGACGCATTGATGCTATCTGTTCTTTGTTAGCAAGCACGCTATATAATGCAAAGACATTACAAGTAGCTGGCTCCTTAGGGGCCTCCATCGGTGTGCTATCTGTTACAATAGACATTACTGCTTTTCTTAACGACTTCTCAGGAAGGAAGATATCGATCGTATTTTTGTACGATTTGCTCATTTTTTGTCCATCTGTACCAGGAATAGTTTTTACAGTATCGTCCATCTTTGCTTGCGGTAAAACAAAAGTGTCTCCATATAAGTGATTAAAACTGATAGCAATATCTCTAGCTATCTCTAAATGTTGGCCTTGATCTCGACCTATAGGGACTACTTCTGCATCGTATAATACTATGTCTGCTGTCATGAGTACAGGATAGGTAAATAACCCCGCATTCACGTCCGATAATCGCTTTGATTTACTTTTAAAAGCATGGGCATTAGCCAGCATCGGATAGGGAGTGAAGCAATTGAGATACCAAGTTAATTCACATACTTCTGGAATCTTAGACTGCCTATAAAGAATATTCTTATCTATATCTAACCCCAAAGCAAGCCATGCTGCTGCAACTGCATTTACATACTCATTTCTTTCTTGGGAGTCTTTGATAGTGGTTAAAGTATGGAGATCAGCAATAAAGAAAAGCCCTTCGTTCGTTGAATTTTTCGATAATTCTATGGCAGGTACAATCGCTCCTAAAACATTACCCAGGTGAGGCCTGCCTGTACTCTGGATACCCGTAAGTATTCTTGCCATAATGATTTTAGCTAGTCGGCCCTTAATAACGCTCGATGGTTCTATTTTTTTAGTTCTGGGTTCTGGGTTCTGGGTTCTGGGTTCCGAGTTCTGGGTTCCGAGTTCTGGGTTCTGGGTTCCGAGTTCCGGGTTCTGGGTTCCGAGTTCTGGGTTCCGAGTTCCGAGTTCTGGGTTCCGAGTTCTGGGTTCCGAGTTCCGGGTTCTGGGTTCCGAGTTTTGGGTTCCGGGTTCTGGGTTCCGAGTTCTGGGTTCTGGGTTCCGAGTTCCGAGTTCTGGGTTCCGAG
>JAKSDE010000125.1 GCA_022360235.1 Cytophagales bacterium | reverse complement strand
TTCCCTGTCTTACATTCTTGTATTTTCTTACTTATGGCTAGTGATCGATTTAGTTTCATGTTAGGCTTATCTTTTTATTCACTAGCAAAGGGAATAAAATTATTAAATTAGTGTCATTACCCTTGTAGTAGCCAAGGGGTTTGACGCGGTTCAATACAACTCACCTAAAACTCGGAACTCGAACTGAACTATCGTAGGTTACGCGTATCTTTTGTCTGTGAATTGCGCAAACGTGTAGAAAAAAAGTTTAGCGCAGAATAAATCTTTGGCTTGTACACATAAAAAAAATTCTTAAATTTGCAGGATACTATCTTATACCTACATAATACTACTTTTAACGTTATGAAAAAAATAGGCATACAAATTCTGTTGCTCGTAGCTACACTAAGCTGCTCAAAGCGTAAGCATGTTGAACTGAGGGAAGCACAAAGTATACAAACTGAAGGAGGAGGGCAGAGCACTATGCAAGCTGAAGGGGCAGGGCAGAGCACTATGCAAAATGGATTCACAAACTTATATAATGCAGAATCCATACGAGCTATAGGTAGAAAATTATACAGTGTAGAACTCAAAGATAGCAGAAAAATAATAAAGCAATTAAGAGAGGAGGGAGCAGATTTCAATAAAAGAGATAAAGAAGGTAATACTTTAATGAGTTTTGTAATACAAGAAGCATCCACGAATATATTAGGGTATGATAATAGGCTTACTATGTTCAAAGGGCCTGAAGATCAAGAGGCTAAAAATATTTTGGAACAAAGGAGAATTTTTATGCGAGAAGTGATAAGCTCGTTGCTAGATGCAGGGGCTAGTGTCAATGTAAAAAATAATTGGGGTGAGACTCCGCTGCATGGAGCAGCAAAAGGGGGTTTGGTAGAAGTAATGCAAGTTCTCATAGCTGCTGGGGCCAATGTTAATGCAGAAGATAATAGGGGTGAGACTCCGCTGCATAAGTTAGCACGTAACGCAGGGCTAGAGAGTCATACAGAGGCGGTAAAAGCCTTAATAGCTGCTGGGGCCGACGTCAATGCAAAAAATAATGAGGGTGATACTCCGCTACAGCGGGCAGGGGCTCTCTTTGTAGAGATACATGGTTATGTTACAATAGAGGGAACAATTCTACCTAGTTATGGAGAAAAGAAGGGGCATCTTTTTAAGCGAACGATTGATTCTTTATTAGAAGTAATACGAATCTTAGTAGAGTATGGGGCAGCACCCGATGTTAAATTTTATGGGGAATTCAGGCGTGAACCATACGTCATAGCTATTGATGTTGGAATGTATGATAACCTCAGTCGTATGAACAGCGAAGATGCAATATTACTCGTTAAAGTAGCGTACGAGTCTATAAAAACTCTTCTAAAAACCATAGAAACCCAAGAAAGAGCAAAAGCACCCTACTTAGCTTGGGTTTTGGGCAAATGGAGGAGCCTTGATAAGAAGATGGAGCTACCCCCAGAGATAAAAAGGCTGATCTTTGGCAAAGCAAACCCACTCCCTTTAATGGCAATCGAACAATTTTTAGATGCTCTTAATAAGTATGTAGATAAAAACCAAGAATATATAGGTGGCTTAGCTTTTATTACAGCCATGAGAGAGAAAGGTGAAGAATGTGAGGAAAAGATCCGTAAAATCAAACGAAGACGAGAACCCGTGCCGTAGTTCTTTCCCATAATACAGCCGTTTCTTCTTTCAGAGAAGGGGGCTGTAGAAAACCCTCCTTTCCTTCCCCGTCAAAAAGTTGCTCGATAAACTTCTATCCGACACATACAGCGCAAGGCAGGCTTTATCTGTTTTTGAGTATTGATTGTACTTCTAAGTATGTCTATGTGGAGCTGCATCAACGTATGACCCAGTGCATCGCTGCAAACTTTTTAACCTCACTCATCAAAGCTGCTCCCTACAAGTGCATACCGTCTTGACTGATAACAGCATTCAATTTACCAATAGAGCTCAAGATCGCTACCCTAGGAAACATCCTTTTCAACGTGTATGGGTTGCTGATGGTATAGTGCATCGTTTAACGCAAGTGGGCCATCCGTGGACCAATGGTCAAGGGGAACGAATGAATGGCTTGCTTAAAACAGCCACCGTCAAACGGTACAACTACGCTACCCATCAGGCACTTCAGGAACATTTGCATAGCTTTGTGATGGCTTAAAATCATGCAAAGAGACTTCAGGCCTTCAAAGGCCTGACACCTATGAATAATCCTTGCTAGTTGGTAGAAAGAACCTGAGAGGTTTATCATTAACCCTAACCTCTTCACAGTGAACTAAACACCCCCACTGTCTATGAAGAAGGGGGTGTATGGGCTTTATGTTTATCGGTTTATCTCACCCAAGAGGGTAGAAGTGAAGTTATACTATCTAGGAGCCCCCCCCTCTTCTTTGAATCTCCCGACTTTGACATATCTGGCTGCTCGTTGGGAGATGGATTTTTCTCCATACACCTCTCAAAGCTACAGATTGCTTTGTGATCTGTAGTTGAAGCCCTGAATTTGACTATAACAGGTATACCATTCGGATCTGCCTGACCCTCCTGTATTTTTATAGAAAATTTAACCCAAACGGTATCAAGATTTTCACTAATCTTAATACTTGCGCTCATTGTATCATTATGACCGGGAGCGATTTTGATGATACCTGTTGCTAGGTCATTTGATAGTTTCCATAGTGGCACTATGACCAGAGCCGTTGCTCCTTGTTCCATATAAGGAAAAATTGAGTCTCGACTACACATTGGAATTTCTTCTTTAATTTTTTGTATCGCTTCTTGAAGTAGCTCTTCAGGTATTTCCTTCTTACCTTCTGTCTTCTTCCTGTAATCAGCTATCTTTTGGGAAATATTATCTGGTCCTATTTGTAATTCCATACCTCCTTTAAGATCTCTATATATTTGACCTATAGAATCTTCTGAGCAACCTTCTGTTAGGTCAAACGTAAGTCTAATTGGGGGAATTTTTAATAAATTTTTCACGTAATCGTTCTTACCTCTTTCAGCTGCCTTGCGTAAATTTCGTTCAAGACATTTCCGATTTTTTTCTAAATCAATATCAATAGCCTTTTCTTCGTCAACTATGTAATAATCTTCTTTGTCAACTATGACATAATTATCTCCTTCCTCCTGGCTAGCAGCTGGTAGCACACCTCCAGCTTGGCTCGAGCTAGCAGCTTGGTCTGTTTCTATATTTGCTAGATTCGTCTTTAGAATTTCTCTGAAGTTCTCTACTATAAAGGATCCGTCTTGTGCGACACCTTGTTCCCCTTCAATTATAGCTATCATTTTCTCTCGATATTTGGAAGGATCGATCCGCATGATTGGGGGTTGAGGGGTGCCATTCAAAGATTCTCCAAATCTTGCCTTTATAAAATGAGCTACAAAAACCCCACAATTGGAATTATCAAACCATCCTTGATGCCTCGTTTTATAATTGTGAATTTCCCACTGACCTTTAACTTCTTTAAGCGCTTCACAAAGTTGGGAAAGAAGAATATCTAATCCCTTAACCTCTCTAATTTCTTTGTCGATTTCTCCTCCTTCCGAATCATAGTATTCAAGATTTCCATTTCGGATATCTAGTACTAAACAGGCAATGTGGTTGATAGCAAATTCTTTTATTCCTGGCCAGGAGGAATAATTTTTCCACGACGACTCAAGTATAAGCGGAACAAAGACAACACCACTTTCCCCTAAGCCTTGTGCTTTTTCTAGCTTTTCTTTAAATTCTTTCAGGAGTCTTTCGAGCCTAGTCTCTCCTTTCTCGAGAGGGGGGAGAAGAACAAGCTCCTCAACACAGGCAAGGCTGGGGTAAGTTTTTGCTAAGCACTTCAAAAATGTGTGTACGGTAAAATTTGTTAATTGTCCTCCCGACTTTAAGTTATAGATGGCTGGTTGCCAACCGTTCTCATCACCTACAGTTGTTTTATCTATTTCTATAACTTCTTCCATAAAAACATAGACGTCTTTGTTTGGCGCTTCCTCTTGAGCTATTACTAGTTTTCTTTGTTGTTGCTCTGACGGAAGTTCGTATTTAATTCCTTTCCCACATCCTGCTACTAGAAGTGTAGCGCCTAAGGTGATAGTTAAATAATTTTTAAGCATAAGTCTAATATTTTGTTGCGTATTAATTTCTACGATTGATTCTTTATACGTATATCTAGGAAGTTTAGTTACACGAATGCAAGTTGTGCCAGAAAATGTAGGCATTGAATTGAGATACTTGTAAATACCCTTGTATCAATTTTATACACTCGTTGGGTTTCTTTTTAACCGTGTAACAATTTCCTTATACGTATATCCGGGAAGCTTAGTTACACGAATGCAAGTTG
>JAKSDE010000128.1 GCA_022360235.1 Cytophagales bacterium | reverse complement strand
CAAGCCTTGCAACAAGCCGCTAGCCAAGGAGAAGCTCAAATAGTCGAAGCCATCCTCAGCAACGACCAAGCCCTCGACAAGGTAAGCCAAGCAGCCCTCCAAGCGACCTTTCACACCGCAGCAGGCAGTGATACAACAGCACTCATCGTAACAACAATTCTTAGCAACGCACAAGCACAAGGAAAAGTAGGAGATGCAACCATTGCCAACGCCTTGAAGGAAGCCTCGGAGAATAACCGTATACAAGTACAAGAATCGATTCTAGCACATTGGAACGCCCATTCTTCCTTCAAGGATGCCGTCGAGAAGAATGAGGCCCATCGAGTGGAAGCCTTGCTCAAAGATCCTACGAAAAAAGCGGCCATAGGAGAAGAAGCCATCCAAGACGGGTTGAAAAAAGCCGCCAATGCTGAACCACCCAAGACAGCTGTCATGGAGGCCATTCTAAATAACCTATCAGCTGACGAACTCGGCCAAGCCTTGCAACAAGCCGCTAGCCAAGGAGAAGCTAAAGTAGTAGAAGCTATTATCAGCAACGACCAAGCCCTCGACAAGGTAAGCCAAGCAGCCCTCCAAGCGGCCTTTCACACTGCAGCAGGCGAGGAGGCTAAAGCCCCCATCGTAACAATAATCCTTAGCAATGAAGCAGCCCAACAAAAAGTAGGAGATGCAACCATTGCCGATGCCTTGAAGCAGGCCTCGGAGAATAACCGTATACAAGTAAAAGAATCGATTCTAGCACATTGGAACGCCCATTCTTCCTTCAAGGATGCCGTCGATAAGAATGAGGCCAATCGAGTAGAAGCTTTGCTCAAAGATCCTACGAAAAAAGCGGCTATAGGAGAGCAAGCCATCCAAGACGGGTTGAAAGAAACTGCTAACGACCCAGCTAAGACAGCTGTTGTGAAGGCCATTCTGGAGAATCTAACACCTGAAGAAACAGGCCAAGCCTTGCAAAAAGCCGCTAGCAAGGGAGAGGGTAAAGTAGTAGAAGCTATCATCAGCAACGCCCTAGATAAAATTACAGTTCCAGCACTCCAAGCTGCTTTTAACACAGCAGCAGGCGAGGATGCAACAGCACCCATCGTAACAATAATCCTTAGCAATGAAGCAGCCCAACAAAAAGTAGGAGATGCAACCATTGCCGATACATTGAAGCAGGCCTCGGAGAATAACCGTATACAAGTAAAACAAGCGATTCTGGCGCATTGGAACGCCCGGTCTTCCTTCAAGGATGCCGTCGAGAAGAAT
>JAKSDE010000092.1 GCA_022360235.1 Cytophagales bacterium | reverse complement strand
AGATAGGGCTTGCGCCACCAGGCAAGATGAGCCCGCGCGAAAGCGAGCAGACTTCTGTGAGGTACTCCCTTACGTGAAAGATGGAAAACTCTTGAACAGGAGAAAGCAGCTGATGGCGTTTCAACGCTAGTGCGCTCCTGAGTCAGAGCGAAAGCTTGGACAAAAAGAGCCTCCCTGGAGTAGCGTAAAGGTTGCTTATGAGACAACCGACTGCCTCAACATCAAGCTGTGGCTTAGGAGTGCTTGAGCGCAGTGCGGGGAAACTCGCTCGCTGCGTTCTTAGGGGAGACGGTGGTGGCAACACCACCCTCTTACCCGACAGTAGGGAAGATAGCTGGTACAGTACGATTATCGTAGGGAACCATACATGGCAGAGATCCTATAATAAGGGCATTTGAACGAAAACCTACAGTGATGCTATTTTTCCTTCTGAGGTATAAAAAAATTTGTTAGCTTTGTAATGAGTTAGACTTTAGTTATTAAGTCTGAGCTTACTAATCATTAGTCTCCTTCCTAAGCTGTTCTACAAAGGAAATAGACTAGTTATAATAAGAGATTACTGTTTTCGACAATGAATATAAAGATCCATCAACCTCACGATTCCCTGTTTAAGGCCGCTTTTAGCCATAAGCAGGTCATGGTAGACTTCCTGAACAGTAGGCTACCCAAACAGACACATGTACTAATCTGTCTACACTCAGGTTGACCAACAAAAGCTTCGTTATGGTTCAAGAACAACGAATGCAGAAGCATGCTATGTTTTTGAATTTTTTTAGTATATTGGGAGGATTGCGTGTGCGGCTGATAAGCTGAGTGACGGTGATTCAACCAACTATTTTTTTCTTAATCTGCCTACTATTTTACTTGTTAACGCTACCGTTGTAAATGAAGGGGAGATCTACCCAGCAGATGTGCTCATCAAAGATGCGTACATCGCCAAGATTGGTTCAGGTCTGTCTACAAGTGCGGGGGATATGATCATTGATGCCCAAGGGAAATACTTATTACCCGGTGTCATTGATGATCAAGTACACTTTCGAGAGCCAGGGTTAACCCACAAAGCTGAAATTTACACAGAAGCCAAGGCAGCAGTGGCAGGGGGTGTCACTTCTTATATGGAAATGCCTAATACCATTCCCAACACCTTGACACAAGCACGCTTAGAGGAAAAATATCAAAGAGCGGCTGAAGTATCGTTGGCCAATTATTCTTTCTATATGGGGGCTTCTCATGATAACTTAGAAGAAGTGCTGAAAACCAACCCATCATGTGTTTGTGGCGTTAAAGTGTTTATGGGCTCATCTACAGGCAATATGCTCGTTGATGATGAGAAGGTACTACAAAATCTTTTTAAAAGCCCCCTACTGATCGCCACTCATTGCGAAGATGAAGCAATTATTCGTGCTAATACGGCAAAATTTAAAGCGCAATATGGTGAAGACTTACCTATCAGCTATCATCCTTTACTAAGAAGTGAAGAAGCTTGCTATCAATCTTCCTCCTTAGCAGTCTCTTTGGCGAAAAAGCATGGCACCAAGCTACATATACTTCATATCTCTACTGCCAAAGAAATCGAATTATTCACCAATGAGGTTCCTTTGAAAGATAAAAAAATCACGGCAGAAGCATGCATCCATCACTTGTGGTTTGACGATAGCGACTATGCGAAACTAGGTACCTTGATTAAATGGAACCCCGCTGTAAAGTCAGCCAAGGATAGGGCAGCTATTTTTCGGGCTTTACAGGAAGATAAAATTGATGTCATTGCCACAGATCATGCTCCCCACACACTTGAAGAGAAGTGCCAATCCTACTTTAAAGCACCTTCAGGAGGGCCTCTTATCCAACATGGTTTGGTGGCTATGTTGGAATACTACCATCAAGGCAAGATCAGCTTCGTAAAGATTGTAGAAAAGATGTGCCATAGCCCAGCTATTTTATTTCAACTAAAGCATCGAGGCTATATTCGAGAAGGCTATTTTGCAGATCTCGTATTGGTAGATCTCAACGATCCATGGAAAGTTGCTCCAGAAAATATACTGGCTAAATGTAAATGGTCTCCCTTGGAAGGCCAAACTTTCCAATCAAAAGTAACCCATACCATTGTTTCAGGCCACTTAGCCTATGCAGAAGGAAAATTTGATGAAAGCGTTCAAGGGAAAAGATTATTGTTTGAAAGAAGTTAATGCTTTCTTGGGCGTGTAGAAAAATGGATGTTAATCCTTGAAAAACATTGATTAAAGGCAATAGAAAGCTATCATTTTCTAAAAAATGCTACAATTCAATGCCTCCTTTTTAACAATATTCTCTATTTTTGTAGAAAAATTGTCTCCTTTTATACTATGTCCAAACAAGTCAGTGTACGCTTTGCCCCCAGTCCTACGGGTCCTCTACACATTGGGGGCGTGAGAACCGCCTTATACAACTACCTTTTTGCCAAAAAGCATCAAGGTAGATTTATCGTGAGAATAGAGGATACTGACCAAGCTCGCTTCATTCCAGGGACGGAAGAATATATATTCAACACTCTCCAATGGCTAGGCATTGAAGCAGACGAAGACCCCCTACAAGGAGGCCCCTTTGGCCCCTACAGGCAATCAGAACGAAAAGAACAGTACAAAGAATATGCATTACGCTTGGTAGAGGAAGGCAAAGCCTATTACGCTTTTGACACGCCTGAAGAGTTAGAAGCTATGCGCAAGCGGCTCAAGGCAACGAGGGTAGTAACACCGCAGTACAACGCCATCAGTAGAGGGATGATGAAAAATTCACTTACCCTTCCTCGAGAAGAAGTAGAAGCCAGGCTACGCTCCGGAGCGCCTTATGTCATTCGCATCAAAATGCCTCACAAAGAAGAGATTAGACTCTATGACCTGGTAAGAGGCTGGGTGAAAGTAGCCGCTGCTACCTTAGATGATAAAGTGCTGATGAAGTCAGATGGTATGCCTACCTATCATCTGGCCCATGTAGTAGACGACCATCTGATGAAGATTACCCATGTGATTAGAGGCGAAGAATGGTTACCTTCGGCACCTATGCACGTACTGCTACACCGATACTTAGGCTGGGAAGAAACTATGCCGCAGTTTGCCCACCTTCCGCTACTACTCAAGCCAGACGGTAAGGGAAAACTAAGTAAAAGAGATGCAGAAAAACATGGATTCCCCCTATTTCCGCTGACATGGAAAGATCCCCATACGGGTGAAATCACCCCAGGTTTTCGGGAAGAAGGGTACTTTCCCGAGGCTTTGTGCAATTTCTTAGCCCTGCTAGGATGGAGCCCGGGTAGAGCGCAAGAAGTTTTTAGTAAGGAAGAACTCATCAACGCTTTTTCTATTGAAAGAATTGGTAAAGCAGGGGTGAAGTTCGATATCCACAAAGCCCAGTGGTTTAACCAGCAGTATCTCAAGGCCAAGCCTGACCACGCAATTGCCCAATATTTAGTAGATGCGTTAAAAGAGAACAATATTACCTGTACCCAAGAAAGCGCCTTACAGGTTTGTCGTCTTATGAAAGAACGGGCAGTATTTCCTCAAGACCTTTGGCAAAAAGGTCGATACTTCTTCATAGCCCCTGAGGTGTATGATGAGAAGGTAGTGCAAACAAAATGGAATAAAGAAGTGGGTGAAGTAATTCAGGCATTCGCAGAAGCCATACAAGTATTGGGTGACTTTCAAGCCGACCAGATCAAAGCTGTGTTGATGGAGCTCATCAAAGCCAAGCCAATGAAAATAGGACAAGTGATGCCTGTTATCCGCGTTGCCTTAACAGGCCTTAGTACTGGCCCCGACCTGATGCAGATCATCGAAATTATCGGGAAAGAAGAAACTTCCCGAAGAATACAAATTGCGCTAGAAAAGTTAGGTACACAAGAGTATCTAAGCAGTTGATTATAAAACTTTGCATCCACGTTGTCAAAGGTAATGTCGCATTCATGAAAGATTTAATTTTTTAACTTGACACTGCTGAACTATAGTAGCCACCGCTTAACTTGACAGCTACAACTAATTTTTTACTAGTACAGAGATTCTTCGTAGTTTTAGAGACTACTAACCTAAACATGTCTTGAAAACATCGCTTTCCCATCTACCGCAAGAAAAGCAAGAGCAGCTCGCCTTGGTAAAAAAGATCATTCTTGAGCATATCGAAGCCACAGAGATGATTATTCTATTCGGGAACGTCATAATAATTGTGTATTTCTTGGCCAGTATTGAAAGGTATTCACCGCATATTTCTGCCAATTATTCGATTCAAAGTCTTTGACTACCATATACACTAAATCTAACAGATTCTCGGATTTAGCAAAACTAACTTTACTTTT
>JAKSDE010000262.1 GCA_022360235.1 Cytophagales bacterium | reverse complement strand
GCGCCATTGCTCTACCCTACCCGTGAGGGGCTTGGGGTGCAATTCCCCAGGTCTACTCGACGATTCCCCTTGCCTACTCGAGATTTTGATGTGTTTTGTAGCAGGCTAAGTATTGAATATTTGTTAAGGGCCGACTACCTAGGTGTTAGCTTATAGAGAATGATTCCTAATATACTAAAGATGATGTTGGGTGTCCACACAGTCAAGAGTGGATTGGAGCTACCTGCTTCTGCTGTACCTTTTGAAAGAATGAATAAAGTTATATATACAAAAGCAAGAATAAATCCCATAGCAACCTGAAAACCTACTCCCTCCCTTACTTTCCGAGAGGAAACTAAAAGGCCAATAAATGTTAAAATAACAGCAGCAAAGGGTGACATGTAGCGGACGTATTTTTCAACTAAAAAAATATGAATATTGTCTGCTCCTTTGCTTTTAAGTTCTTCGATATAAGCATTGAGTTCAGGAATGGTTAAAGTTTCACCAAGTTTATGCGTATTACCAAAATCTTTCGGAAGAACATTTAAAGTGGTATCTAGCTTACTTCCCATGGTTATGTGTTCTTTAAAGCCATGAATTTTTCTATTAATCCAGTCGCTCACTTCCCACCTCTCTTCTTCTTTTATCCACTTAATTTTTCTAGCTGATAATTTTTCAATGAGTTGGTTATTTTGTATAGTTTCTAAGCTAAAATTAAAGCCTGTATTGTTATAATTATTATAGCTTTCTAGATGTAGATAAGTATCTTGTGCTATCTTAATATGAATATTTTTTGAATAGTCATAGTTAAGTTTATCAATATATTGTATTTCAAAAGCCACCTTTTTCTTATTGGCATCTGCAATAATCCACCCTGTTAAAGAAAAGCTAAATAGTGCAATAAAACCCGCTCCTATAAAATAAGCCTCATGAATCGTTTAAAACTTATCCCCCCACTGAGAGTAGCAATGATTTCTGTGTGTTGTGCCAGCCTCGATGTAACAAATACTGTTGTAATAAATACTGCGATAGGCGTAATAAGGTTTGCTATAAAAGGAATGAAGGCAAGGTAGTAGTCAAGTATCTCTTGATATGACAAGTTATTCTTGGTAAAGTTTTCATTTTTCTCAGCGAAATCGATAAAGGTGATAACTACTACAATGATAAGTAGAATGAAGACAAAGGAAGTTAGAAATTTTTTTAAAATATAGCGGTCCAGTATTTTCATGAGTGACTAACGCTTTTCCATCAAAATCTTTGTCATTTTATTTTTCCAATCTACAAAATTACCTGCTAAGATATGTGCTCTCGCTTTTTTTACTAACCACAAATAAAAAGTAAGGTTATGTATGCTCGCAATTTGTGCGCCTAGTATTTCTCCAACATTGATCAAATGATTGAGGTAAGCTTTTGTATAATAAGTACTTATATAGCCACCCAATTGTTCATCAATAGGGCTAAAATCTTTTCTCCATTTTTGATTTTTTATATTAATGATGCCTTGCGTGGTAAATAACATTCCATTACGTCCATTTCGGGTAGGTATTACGCAGTCAAACATATCTACGCCTAGCGAAATACACTCTAAAATATCTATGGGTGTGCCTACCCCCATTAAATAGCGTGGCTTAGCACTAGGCAAAATATCACACACTAAGGCTGTTATCTCATACAAGCACGCAGCAGGCTTACAAACACCTCCAATGGCATTCCCAGCACTATCGACCGCTGCTACCACTTCTGCTGATTTTCTTCTTAAATCTTTATAAGTACTTCCTTGCACAATAGGAAATAATGTTTGGTAATGATTATATGCTGTCTTCGTACGATCAAATTGTTGGCAACTTCTTTGTAACCACCTATGTGTAAGTTCCATAGACTGTTTGGCATACCAGTACGAGCAAGGATAAGGAGTACATTCATCAAAAGCCATGATAATATCTGCTCCTATGCTTCTTTGGATCGTAATAGTATGCTCTGGCGTAAAAGTATGTTTTGAGCCATCAATGTGCGAGCGAAAAGTAACACCTTGTTCATTGATTTTTCTTCTCTGTGCCAAGGAGTACACCTGATAGCCACCACTATCAGTTAAAATAGGCTTATTCCAGCCAATAAACCGGTGCAGTCCTCCAGCCTTTTCAAGTATGCTAGTACCAGGCCTTAAATAAAGGTGGTAGGTATTGCCTAAGATGATCTCAGCTTGAACGTCATGAAGTAATGCTTTTTGATGGACTGCTTTGACAGTGCCAGCTGTTCCAACAGGCATAAAGATAGGGGTATGAATTTTACCTCGGCTCGTTGTAAGGACACCTGCACGCGCTTTTGAATGAGGATCTACTTTTTGTACTTCGAAATGCATTGTCTTTTAAAAAAAAAGTGTTTAACGAACGTTCAGTGAAGTTTAAGAATAGTTTTGCCTGCAAATTATTAACTTTGTATCAGAAGTAAGCTATACAACTTTTTTATCTACATGGCTTACGCAACAATTTGAGCAACAAAGGTATTAAGGTCACATGAGATTACAGCGCGAACAAATTAGGGCTTTTATTGGCGAGCCTTATTTCTCACGGGGAGAAGCGTATTTCAAAGATGGAATGATCCAGATTGTTTCTATCTCGGATACACTTGTTCAAGCAAAAGCGGTGGGTACGAGAGTCTATAACGTTCAACTCGTACTCGAAAATTCATACCTTGATGGAACATGTTCTTGTCCAGCTTTTGAGGATTTTGGACCATGCAAACATATGGCTGCTACAGGGTTGGCGATTATTGCTTATGGACAAGGGGCTTACAATCCCTCCATAACCTGTATTAATCAAGCAGCCGAATTTGAGGAATTTGAAAAAGCACTTCGTTCCAAAACAAAAGATGAGTTGATATCGATCATTATTAGGCTTAGTGACTATTATCCTGAAATTATTGACGAGTTGAATGAGTCAATATAACTTAGTCAGCCTTAACAAGTATTCAATACGGTGTTTTTACGTCGAGTAGGTCGGGGCCTACGGAAGTCTCCCGTAGGAGTCTTCCTGGGGCCCTTTCCTCTCGTAAGAACTAATGACACTAATTTAATAATTTTATTACCTTTGCTAGTGAATAAAAAGATAAGCCTAACATGAAACTAAATCGATCACTACCCATAAGTAGGAAAATACAACAATGTAAGACAGGGAACATTAGAGGACTCTTGGAAAAGGAGTTTCCCACAGCAGTTTTACAGCAGGCACCCAGCCAGAAAAGTCGTAACCGAATTTTCACCTTGAACAACACCT
>JAKSDE010000131.1 GCA_022360235.1 Cytophagales bacterium | reverse complement strand
CTCCTTTGCATATAGCAGCAGAGCAGGGGTATGTGGAGATAATCGAAGAACTTCAAAAAGCAGGAGCAGAGCTAGAGGCAAAAGACGATAATGTAGCCTACACCCCTATGCATATAGCAGCAGAGCAGGGGCGTGTTGAAGTAGTAAAAAAGCTTCAAGAATTAGGAGCAGACGTGAATGCAGAAGCTAACTATGGTATGACTCCCCTACATGTAGCAGCAATGGAGGGACATGTGAGCGTAACACAATGTTTAAAAGAGTTAGGAGCAGAAGTAGATAAAGAAGATACTGATGGCGCGACTCCTATGCATATGGCAGCGGGGGGGGGATATGTAGAAGTAATAAAATGTTTAAAAAATTTAGGAGCAAAAGTAGATAAAAAAGATGCTGATGGCGCAACTCCTATGTATATGGCAATAGTGGAGGGGTATGAAGAAGTAATAGAATGTTTAAAAGATTTAGGAGCAAAGGTAAATACACGAGATGCTGATGGCGCAACTCCTATGCATATAGCAGCGAAGGTAGGGGCTGTAAAAGTAGTGGAAATGCTAAAAAGTTGGGGGGGAAATGTGAATCAAAAAACAAAAGGAGGTGAGAGCCCTTTACACTATGCAGCATGGGAGGGACATAGAGAGGTAGTATCATTTCTCATAGAGAACGGCGCTAAATTAACTAAAAATAAGGAGGGTATTACCCCCTTAGAGCTTGCAAATACAAAGTTGGAAAAATCTGACGCTGAAGGGCGTGAAAAATATAACGAGATAGTAGAATTACTAAGGAATGCTTCCCATTGAAAGAAGCAGGAGAGAAGAGAGAATAGTAGGAAAGATGAATAGTTCAAATGTAAGTTAAGTAATAGTGAAAGATAAGTCATATAAACTTAAAGCTCACGACTAGTAACAATCCTCTCAGCGAATGAGCTAGAAGGCAAAGGCTTATTTAATATGAAATTGCTAAGAAAAATGCACACTAAAAAGATAAATAAATTCTACTT
The DNA here is from genome assembly GCA_022360235.1 of Cytophagales bacterium. Taxonomy (GTDB): domain Bacteria; phylum Bacteroidota; class Bacteroidia; order Cytophagales; family Amoebophilaceae; genus JAKSDE01. Next base: position 4,664 of record JAKSDE010000131.1, on the reverse strand, counting down.
TTTCTTGCTTTCTTTACTTATGCAGTTCTCAGTGTCCGCGGTGGGGGCGATAGGAATTGTAAAGATTGATATGGAGAAGGCACAAGGGCAAGGTAGAACGGTGCGACTAAGTAAAAAAAATGATCTAGTTGATAGTATAGGACCGATAGCAAACCAAATAGCAGATCAAAAAAATTCAATAAGGGAAGAGATAGGAGAAGAGTCGATTAATTGGAGAAGTATTCCTAGTGGCTCAGATACAGAAGTGGGAGAGAGACTAAGAATTCCTAGAGCATTCAACAGTACTAAAAAGCGTTTAAGTAGAATAGCTAGGATTAGGCTTAGTAGAGGTAGAAAGCTTACAAGTAGCACGATAGACACGATAGACAACCACGCTAAATCACCTGATGAAATTCTTCCAGAGACATTAAAAAGTGATGCAGAAGAAATTTTTTATGAAGAAAAGGGAAAACAATTCGCGGGATCAAACACTATACTATGCGCAGCTCTTCTACAAAAAGAAGGTAAGCAGGGAAAAAGAGCCATAAAAAAATTCGTTTTCTGTAATACTATTTATATGAAAGGCACGTTCAAGAAAAAAGCTGAGAGTTTGCATTACCATGTTGTCAAGGCTGAACAAGCACATGCAGAAGGGGAATTTGTGCAATTCTTGATGAAAAGAACCATAGCAGACCCAGCTTATACACATGTAGTGGCTATGGGATGCAGTAGACCTTATTGTGCAGAATGTAACGTGTTGTTAACACTGGTACTTGGGTCGCAGTACTTAGAAATAAGTGGAAATATAAATGAGGATACTTTATATGACAAGTATTATATTCCCCGTTCATTACGAGAATTAATCGAAGATTTGACAGGTCTAAAAATAGAATGCGAAGGACGTTTCCTTCGTGAAATCACAGAGAGAAAAAGAGGAGGAACCTGGCGGGTAGTAGGTTTAGGAATGGTAGTAGGAGCAGGAATACAAATGATAAAGAGGCACCGTCAAAACAACCAATAGAACGACCAAAAAGACCTCGGACTTCAAGAGAATGAACCCACCACTATACTAACAAATAGACCTTACCCCTTTACAAGTCACTGATTCTAGTGTGCTAATAATTCACCTCTTGCCAAGGTCTTGAATGAGTTAGTCGCCCCTTAACAAGTATTAAATACCTTTATAAAATGTTCTCATTATGTTTTCATTTGATTATAGTTTATTTTAGAAAAAAGCAATTAATTTATACTGTGCAACAGTCTCGATTTTTCTTTTGCACTTCATACAACCAGTAGTTCAAGGTTTTTGTGTTTAACTAAAGTATAACGTGATGAAAAAATGGCTCACTCCAGGTTTATGTTTTGTAATCACCATGTTGACGATCTCTTGTACTCAAGAAGACAACAAGCAAGAAGCAAAGGTATCAGAAGAACTCGTAGTGAGTAGCTATGAGGGCGTAGAAGTGTATGCGTTAGATACAATAACTAGCTTCATTACTTGGACGGGGAGAAAGCCTATAGGAAAACATCATGGGACGACGAGAATAGGAAAAGGAAGTATTGCTGTAAAAGATGGAGAGATTGTAGGAGGTGAAATCGTCATAGATATTCACGCTATGGAAGTGTTGAATCTAGAAGGAGTAAACAAGCAAAAGTTTATGAGTCAATTGAAATCAGCTGATTTCTTTGATGTAGCAGTTTATCCTACTGCTATTTTTCGTATAGTCGCTGTAGAAATGTATGAACACACTCATGAAACATCGACCGACTCAGCAGTAGCAAGCAGCGCTACCCACTTGATTACAGGTAATTTGACGATGAAAGATAAAACACGTAGTATTACTTTTCCTGCTCAAATAAAATTAAAGAATAACGTACTGACCACAAAGGCAGACTTTCTGCTCGACTTGACTTTATGGGGAGTACTTGAAGCGTACGAAAAACGTAAGCGTCTGTTAGACAAGCTAAGAAATTTGATCAAAGATGTTATTATTCATGATAAGGTGGAGATAAACTTGTTCATTGCGGCTTCTATGCAAGAAAAAACAATGCGTGAATCTTCACTCAAGTAGACTTCGTTTAGGAGGTTTTCTACTAAAACTTGCTAAAAAGTTAGCTTATTTTTTTACTTATTAGGTTCGACTTTTAATATTATTTACTATATTTCAGGTCCATACTGACTACTTTTACCTTTATAAAAGTATATTTGTATGTTGATGTTTAACTATTTAGAACTAAACTTTTATAGAAGCGATGATTAATATTACAGAAAAAGCAAAAGAAAAATTACTACAAGAACGACAAAAAGAGGGTCTTTCTGAAGTGCATAATTTAAGAATTCCTATAGAGGAAGGCGGGTGCTCAGGCTTAAAATACAGTCTTACATTTGATCAGTCGACTCAACCTACCGATGAAGTGTTTGAAGATAAAGACATGAAAGTACTGGTAGATAAGAAGAGCCTTCCTTATTTATTGGGAACTACGCTCGACTTTTCCGACGGATTGAAAGGGAAGGGTTTTTTCTTTAATAATCCTAATGTAACAAAAACGTGTGGTTGTGGGGAAAGTTTTTCTACTTAAAGTAAGATTATTATAAAGTAAGATTATTATTACGTATACAATGTATTTTTTACAGCGGTAGCAAGGCCATAATACATTAAAATATTTGCTAAGTTAAAAAAACATGATTATATTTGTTAGCTAAATATAAGTTTTTCCTAAAATATTTTTAGTAACATTTTCTATCTTTAATTAATAACAGATGTTTAGACTAATTCAAGTAATCAGACATTCAGCATTCCTTCTACCTCTTGTCATTTTAAGCGTTGTTTATCAATCATTCGGCGTGAATATCGACCTCACCGAAACGGATTCTTTAGAGAGGCGCTCTAAGGAGGTTCAAAACTATACCAGAACGGATTCTTTAGAACCTCCCCCTAAAGAGGTTCTAGACTATACCGAAACGGATTCTTTAGAACCTCCCTCTAAAGAGGCTCAAAACTATTCCACAAAGTTGCAAAGTGATAGTTCGCAGCAGAGTGACGATGAGATGGCTAGAAAATTTAATAAGATAAGAAAGTTTGACTCTTATGATCCTGCAACAGCAACATGGTCTACTATAGAAGACTTTGAAACTGTAACAATACTGGATGATACCAGCCAAAAAATCGAAAATAGTTATGTGTATAATAGTTTCTGGGCCTATGATTCTTCAAAAGAGCAATGGCATAAGGTAGATATAAGTGCTTATGGGTACAGATTGTATGAGCAAGACGACCAGCGTAGGGGGGAGAAAAAGTATTTACTAAGAAGATTCTTGAGAAATCTTGCTATTAACTTTAATGCCGGTGCCGGAGCTACCTTCTATAAAGCCAGTCTCTCCAATTTTAACCTCATCAAGCAAGGAGAGAAATTTTATATACAAGCAACAAATAATGCTGCGGTTGTTTATGAACCTCGGTGGCTTGCTGAAGCCAACTCGCGCGTAGAGGGGTTTGCAAGCCAGGACGATGATATTATAAAGAGAGACGGAGAGGTCCCTGACTTTAAAAATGTGGGCTTGAGTGTACCCCTTACACCTTCACTTCATTACACCTTGTTTAAAAAAGTGAGAATTGGCGGAGGAGGAACCTTGGAGATAAACTTCTTACAGAAACTAAAACCTAGTAGTAGTAAAGGAGAGTTAGGAGATTTTAAAACAAGTGGCAATAAACACTATAACGTAAAATATTTTGGCCTACTAGGGTATAACATTACACAGCGACCAGACTATTCCCTTGTACTTGATTCCCAAATAGGAGAAAGCTTCAACTTAGGCGAAGATGTAGGAGTTCTCTTTAAAAAAGATGTCACCTACCTTCATAGAGGCTTATTTTTCAACGTAGGGATAGGCTACGAGAGAAATATTACAAAGTATTTTAGACTCCTCACAAGGTTAGCTTATGAAGTAAAAAATCCTGAAAATAAGTTTAAGGACCATCCAGATGGCTCTGTAAAGATTGGACAGTCTGCTATATATTTGCAAGTGGGTATTAGCTTTAACTTAGCGAAAGATATTGAGGATAAGCGTTAACACATGGCTTTGAGATTGTTGCAAAACATTTTATGGTTTTTGTTTGTAGGAACAAAAGGGCGATATTAAGCTCATCAAGCTCAAGGGATAGCCTGCGCCAAAATGATGAGCGGATGCTGGGGATCAATAATTTGCTTGAGAGTTGCTTTAAACAATTCAAGTGGGTCTTGATGAGGTGCTTTACTGAGCGTAGTTAGAGAGTGTTATAATTAGATAGTTTTTCCTAACTTTGCCTAAAAAGCCATGAAAAACCCTATTTGTAAACACTGCAAAGGACATACATCAATAAAAAGTGGGCAAGTAAGAGGAAAACAAAGATATCAATGCAAAACGTGCAAGCGCACCTTTGTTAGGGGAGACGAACGAAAAAAAGGAACTCCTCAGCTTCAGGCCTTAGCTACCCTCTTATATGGGTCTGGTAAGTGTAGTCTTAGATTTATTGGTAAACTATTGAAGGTGAGCGCACCAACAATAATCAACTGGATCACCAACTTCGGAGAATCCTTACCAGAACCTCCAATAAGTGAGCAGCTCAAAGAGGTTGAATTGGACGAGATGTGGCACTTTATAGCTAAAAAAAACAAAAAATATGGATCTGGAGAGCAGTGGATCG
>JAKSDE010000526.1 GCA_022360235.1 Cytophagales bacterium | reverse complement strand
TCGGGCCGGTCGGGCCGGTCGGCCGCGAGCTGGCGGAATCCGGAGCGACGGCGACGAGAAAAGATCTGCGCGCGATTCGCGTGCGCTGTCGCCGGGTGTGCCACCGTTGCGGCGCCACGTGTGCGGCCTCACCCCAACGATGAACGATGCTCGAAAGATACGTATCACCCGCTTACGCCGTTCTCTCACCCCGCTGACTGGTGGCGTGTAGGAACCATTCACACCCAGTTGGGCGAAAGCTCAGCCCGATCAGCTGATCGGCGAACCGCCTGGCCTGTTGCGCAACGAGTCATGGATTCTTCCTCCTGGATATGGCGCTCAATATCCACCCACTGATAGGGGGTGTTTGCCTCTCCCTCAAGGACCAGGCCCCGCCAGCCTCCATGCCTCTTTTAGGACCTCCAATGCATTCCATCTTCGGCGATTTGTTGGAGGCCATTTGCGTTCATTTAGGGGGGGGTTTATTCATGGATGCGTTGGGAGGAGGGGAGGGGGGGCTTGGCGTGCTCGCCGCAAACGGCGCGCGTTAAGACTGGAGGCAACCTCAAATGCACACATAAACAAAAAGGGCGAGGTGCACGAGAAAGGCAGACCGCCACGAAGGTTCGGGAGATATTGGAGGTCGGCAAAATAAACAGAGCCCCCTCTCTCTCGCTCGGGGGGCCAGCGGCGAGCTGTGAGCCCCGGGGCCTGGCGCTGCTTGGCGGCGGAGGACGACGACGACGGGGGAAGGGGAGCTGCCAAGACTTTGGCTGCCAGTCGATGCTCCTGAGGGCGCAATCGCCGCTAGTCATCCATCGACGGCTTCGTCATCACAACAAACTGGACTTCACCCTTGCTGATCACCGTTCTGTAATCCTCCTGTCAGGTGGGCCGGCCTGCTGTGGATGGCAAGCTTCTGTTTGCGTCACGAGAAGCAAGACTCCTCTGGTGCTGTTGCCGCACGATTGCCGACAGGAATACGATTCAGAATTGTCACGTGGGAAACGTGTCGGAGGAATTTCTTTGTTCCGGAAGGGTGGGATGTGTAGGTTGATTACCATGCTCATCGCCGTTGTTGTTGCTGGCCAGCCGTAGATGTTGTTGATCGATGTCTTAGCGATGCTCTTGATCGACGTATGCTAGCGGAAATATGTCTTCATCTGGATCGGCAGCCAGCGATTGGGCCTGTATGCCTC
>JAKSDE010000132.1 GCA_022360235.1 Cytophagales bacterium | reverse complement strand
GCTGGCTCACGATCATGATCGAGCGCCAAGAGGCTTGAGCCTAGTGCTGGGAAACTAGCCCGCTATGTTCTAAGGAGAGGGGGGGGTGGTAAACCCACCTTCTTATCCGACCCCACCTGACCTATCTTGTAGGCCTTTTGCTGACACGCTCAGTACCAGGGCTCTTTACCACAGCACCTGCCAGGCGGTTTGTAAGCTCTTCCTATAAAGCGCTTACGGCGGGCCCACCGCCATCTCATTTACAGCATGCAAAGAACGTTTTCGTTCTCTACTTCGTGACACACGAAACCAGGAACTCGAAACTAGGAACTCGGAGCTAAGAACGGAGTTACTTTTATAGGCGAAAAATATCTACATTTGTGCCTTGTGGGAGATTCATAAAACTATCTTTATTATGGCGAAAAGTAAAGTTGCTATTAACGGTTTTGGAAGAATTGGCCGGTTGAGTTTCAGAGCTCTATTACAAAAAGACAATGTAGAAGTGGTTGCTATCAATGATCTTACAGCCCCTGCTACCTTAGCCCATTTACTAAAATATGATTCGAACTATGGGCGTTTCCCAGGAGAGGTAGCTTATGAGGGAGATAACATCATTGTAGAGGGGAAAAAAATAAAGATTTATACAGAAGAAGAGCCTTCTAAGCTTCCATGGAGCGATTTAGAAGTAGAGACCGTCCTAGAGTCTACCGGTAGGTTTACAGATGAAGCAGGTGCTAGTAGCCATGTAGCAGCAGGTGCTAAAAGAGTACTTATCTCTGCACCTGCCCAAGGAGAGCATATACCTACGATCGTGCTTGGCGTAAACGATCATCGCTTAACAGGGAAAGAAAAAATCATTTCCAATGCTTCTTGTACTACTAACTGCTTGGCTCCGATGGCAAAGGTGTTGGATGAACAGTTTGGGATTGATAAGGGGTATATCAATACTATTCATGCTTATACAGCAGATCAAAGATTGCATGATGCACCTCATCAAGATTTACGGAGAGCTAGAGCTGCAGCAAATGCCATTATCCCTACTACAACAGGGGCTGCGAAGGCTGTGGGACTAGTAATGCCCCACCTAAAAGGCAAATTAAATGGTATGGCTATGCGTGTTCCTGTTTCCAATGGTTCTGTAACCGACTTTACTGTTGTTCTTAAAAAACAAGTGACCCCAGCAGCGGTCAACGCTGCCATGAAAGAGGCCGCTGAAAATGAATTGAAAGGCATTTTAGAATACACAGAAGATCCTATCGTTTCTGTAGATATCATCGGAAACCCACACTCTTGCATTTTTGATGCACCCTTCACTGCTACCAATGGCAATTTGGCGAAAGTAATTGGGTGGTACGATAATGAAGGAGGCTATGCCCACCGAATAGCAGATCTGATTAGCAAAGTGGGTTAGAAATACCTTTTAGTAAAAGCTACACAAACAACTTTGCTTTCATCATCTGTTCAAAGTTGACATTAAAGAATTCTTTATGGATATCAAAAGGTGCTTCATGCGCATGTTCTTTTTTTATATAAGTGCCATCTTCTTGCATCAGATAGGTATTAACATTATCTTTTAGGTTGTACACTAATATATTAATAACTTGCTGCTTGGGAATTCTGTCTTTGATGATAAATAGCGATTCGATTCGTCGATCAAAACTTCTTACCATGATATCAGCACTCCCAACATATACGGTAGGGTCTCCATTATTGTGGAAGTAGAATATACGAGTATGTTCCAGAAATTTTCCTACGATAGCGTACACAGTAATATTGTCACTGAGCCCTTTTCTACCAGGTACCAGGCAGCAAATTCCCCTTACTATCAACTTGGTGGGTACTCCTGCTTGAGAGGCTTTGTATAGCACATCAATTGTAGCTTCATCCTCCAGTGAGTTAATCTTAATCACAATACCACTAGGTAGACCTAATTGGGCGTTTTTCATTTCATTATTGATGAGTCCAATGAGTTGTTCACGCATGTTCAAAGGAGCTGTAATAAGATTTTTATACGTCCTTGGTAAAGAGTGGCCCGTGATTACATTAAAAAACTCTGACACATCACGTGCATATACTTCGTTAGTAGTCATCAAGCCAATATCAACGTAAGTTTTAGCAGTTTCTTCATTATAATTACCACTCGACATGTGTACATAACAGTTTACCTCTTCCTCTTCCTTTCGTACAATTAATAATAGCTTTGAATGTGTTTTTACACTACTCACTCCATATATTACAAAGCAACCCGCTTTCTGTAACTTTTGTGCTTCGCGCATGTTATTTTCTTCATCAAAACGTGCTTTTAATTCGAACAAAACAGAAACGTGCTTCCCATTTTCTACCGCCCTTAATAAAGCAGAGGTGATCGCTGAATCTTTTGCTAGGCGATAAATAGTGAGCTTGATGGCTAGTACATGGGGGTCTTCTGCAGCTTTCTCAATTAGGTCAATAACAAAATCAATACTGTTGTAAGGATGATGGAGTAGAATATCTTGCTGCTTGAGGATATCAAAAATATTACCAGAATGCTCTGTTGGATAAGAAAGGGGGGGTACGGTAGGGGGAGGCATGGGCACTTTGTCTTTGAAGTCAGGATGTTGTACGATTTGCCATAATCCTGCAAAGTCTATAAGACTTTGGGGAGGAACAATAAAAAAATTATCTTTATCAATATTCCATTTGCCTTTTAAGAGTGCTACCATCCAGCTATCGTACCCTTCTTCTATTTCTACCCGTACTACTCTGCCTGTTTTTCTTTTTTTAAGTTTTCGTTTGAGTTCTTCTAAAAAATTAGCCTCAATATCATCACTTTCTTCTAAAGAGAAATCGCCATTTCTAGTTACTCTAAAAAGGCTTACTGATAGTATCGCTACATTTCTGAATAGCTTGCTGATGTGTGTACGTATAATCGCTTCAATAGGAATAAAGTACATCTTATCACCATGATTGATTTCGTAAAAATGCGGTAAGTTTTGTGGTATTTGAATAAAAGAAAGCTTTTTGCTATCTTTTTTATCCGCAGGGTTATGGGTAACCACGCCAAATATCAAAATTTTATTCATAAGGATAGGAAAGGCATGGTGACTATCAAACACCATGGGGGTGAGCATAGGGAAAATAATTCTTTTAAAATATTGCTCAATCTGTCCTTGTACTTTATTGCTTAGTTTTGAAATATCTTTAATAATACTAAAGCCATTTGCTTCGAATGTGGGCACAAGCTTTGTCAAGTAATAATCACTTTGTGCTTTAAAAAAAGCTTGTGCTTCGGTAAGTAGTTTTTTTCGGAAAGGAATTTCACGTAAGCCCGAGTTATCTAGTTTCTTCCTACCATAGTCAATGTAGTTATAGAGGCTACCTACCCGAATCATAAAAAATCCGTCTAAGTTAGAAGCACTGATTGCAAGAAATTCAAGTCGTTCGAAAATAGTTTTATCTGTTTTTTTTACTTGATCTAAAACACGTTCATTAAACTTTAACCAACTTAAATCTCTACTAATATACCTTCCTGCTTTCTCAGAAGTGGTTTTTATATTTTTTTTTACGGACAGATTATTCGTTTTCATAGCCGCTCTACTTTATCTAACTAGTCGACCCTTCATAACACTCGATGGTGCTATTTTTTAGTTCTGAGTTCTGAGTTCCGAGTTCCGGGTTCCGAGTTCCGAGTTCTGAGTTCCGAGTTCT
>JAKSDE010000330.1 GCA_022360235.1 Cytophagales bacterium | reverse complement strand
CCCAGAACTCAGAACCCAGAACTCAGAACCCAGAACTCAGAACCCAGAACTCAGAACCCAGAACTCAGAACCCAGAACTCAGAACCCAGAACTCAGAACCCAGAACTCAGAACTCAGTGCTTGAAATTTAAACTAAAAGCTATTATATTGTTCTATTTCAAATATTATATACACTTGAGTATATAGTATAATTAACCTATAGCTTATGAAGACAAAAGAGATGCAATTTGAAAGCCGCGAAGGGATCTCCTTAGCAGGAAGTTTGGCTTTACCTGTAGGTAGCAATCCAAGCGCATATGCTTTATTTGCGCACTGTTTTACTTGTCACAAAGACCTCAAAGCTGTCCTGCATATTACGCAAGCCTTAACCCAGCAAGGTATAGCTGTGTTTAGATTTGACTTTACCGGCCTAGGACAAAGTGGAGGAGATTTTATGGATACTAATTTTTCATCTAATGTAGAAGACCTGATTGTAGCCGCAAAATTTCTAAAAGAAAGCTATCAAGCTCCTCAAATTATCATAGGACATTCATTGGGCGGTGCTGCTGTACTTTTAGCTGCTACGCGCCTGGACGACGTGAAAGCTATAGTAACGTTAGGAGCACCTGCCGAACCACTCCATGTACAAAACCATTTTCAAGAAAGTATAGCGAAAATTAACAAAGAAGGTAAAGCTACTGTCTCTATCGGAGGAAGACCTTTTACTATTAAAAAACAGTTTATCGATGACCTGGCACAAGTAGACTTAGCCGCTGAGCTCAAAAACTTAAAAAAGGCACTACTCATTATGCATTCTCCGCAAGATACGATTGTAAGTATTGAGCATGCTGCTAAAATTTATAAGCTAGCAACGCACCCCAAGAGTTTTATTTCCTTAGAGGGTGCGGATCACCTCTTGACAAAAAAAGTAGACTCAATGTATGTAGGTAGTATAATTGCTATATGGGCAAGTCGCTATATCGTACATGAAACTTCGTAAAACAGTGACTAAAAGCCCCCGTAGAACAACGACGTAAGCATTAATCGCAAAATGGATTTTACTACATCAGTCCTTCTTGTCCAAACTTTTTTTTGTTTTTATAAACTATATTAGCTATCTTCGACGAGATTATAATAAATACTCAATGAATTTTACAGTAGAAGGCATACTAATTGTTGGATCATTCCTCCTCTTCATCAGCATACTCTCTAGCAAAATTTCAACGAAGCTAGGTGTTCCTACACTCCTGCTATTCTTAGCCATCGGCATGTTAGCAGGCTCTGATGGGATAGGGTGGATTCGCTTTGAAGATCCGCACAAAGCACAAGTGCTAGGGGCCATTACCCTTACCTTTATTCTTTTTTCTGGCGGGCTTGATACAGCGTTTGAAGACATCCGTCCTATTATCTGGAATGGTGTCTTATTATCTACCCTAGGTGTCTTAATTACCGCCTCTACGCTAGGCTATTTTATCTATCTGGTAACGGATTTTAACTTTCTAGAAGGGTTTTTAGTAGGCTCTATTGTTTCTTCTACCGATGCTACCGCTGTATTCTCCATTTTAAGATCTAGAAATATTAATCTGAAGGCTAAACTTGCCCCCACTTTAGAGCTAGAGTCAGGAAGTAACGATGCTATGGCCTACTTCCTCACCATTTTCTTTACTAGCTTGCTAGCTAGCGATCAAGAAGTCAACATAGTATCTGTCATACCTAAGTTCTTTCAAGAGATGCTGATAGGTGGTTTTGCAGGATTTATCATGGGAAAAGCAATGATATTTGTTATCAATAAAGCGCGACTTCCCTACGAAGCACTTTACCCTGCTTTAACCCTTTCTATGATTTTATTTACCTACTCAGCTACCCATGTGCTCCATGGCAATGGCTTTCTAGCAGTGTATATTGCAGGGCTTATATTAGGTAGTCGAGACTTCATCCATAAAAAGAGCCTTGTCCGATTCTACGACGGTATAGCATGGCTCATGCAAATCGTGATGTTTATTGTTTTAGGATTGCTTGTTTGTCCTCCTAGTCTCATCCCCATTGCAGGCATAGGGCTTCTTATCGCTGCTGTGTCAATGTTTATAGCACGGCCACTGAGTGTATTTCTTTCCCTGGCTTTCTCCAAAACAAATTTTAATCAAAAATTGTTTATTTCATGGGTAGGGCTTAAAGGAGCTGTACCTATTGTATTTGCTACCTACCCCTTGATTGAAAAGATTGATAAGTCCGATAAAATCTTTCATATTGTATTTTTCATTGTCCTTACGTCTGTGCTACTTCAAGGCACAACACTCTACCCTTTTGCTAAGTGGCTTCAACTTGAAGATACTTCCCCTATTAAAAAGAAGAAGCCTTGGACACTCAAATTATCAGAGGATGTTAAGAGTGAATTGTTGGAGTTAGTAGTTCCTAAAGGAGCAGAAGCAGCCGGCAAGCAAATAGTACAGTTAGGACTTCCCAAAAATGCATTAATTGTACTCGTTGAGAGAGATAAACGCTACTTAACACCTCGGGGAGATACGGTGATTGAGGAAGGAGATAAACTAATGGTCATGACCGATGATAAAAATGAAATTAAAGAACTAAAGGCGTGCTTGGGTATTGGTTGACATACGCCCACGACTCAAGAAACGTGGCTGAGGGAGTTTGTAGTTCTTAGTTTCGAATCTTTATACATAACATAATTAGTCGACCCTTAATAAGCATTAAATACTATGTTTTTACACTTAGATGAGCGTTTTATCTCACCAAAACTCATCTATAGCGGAGCCATATTGGCAAGAAAAACCTGGAGGGCACTATAAAAACCTTGCAAAAAATAGCCTATCCTCTGCTCGGTAAAGCACCTCATCAAGACCCATGAGAGGCGTGTTTTCTGCAGTCCCCTATCGAAACCAGGAACTAAGAACTAAAAAAATAGCACCATCGAACGGTTATTAAGGGCCGACTAGCTTCAAAGGGTGGACACTCATCTCTCGCTTGCTTCTTTTTCAAAAATATTTCTAAATATAGGGGGGAGTAGCTGTATTTTCCTTGCCTGATAATCAAAGCACACCATCCTTGTTTTGGCATGCACCAAGTCTTTGCCTGTTTTTATATTTTTTAGACGATAAAACAAGTCAAAACTATGTTTCGTAAAATCATCTATAGCGACCTGCATTTCGATTAAATCGCCATAGAATCCTTCTGACTTGTATATAATGGCACAATCTACCATGATGAGGCCTACCCCTGCTAGATTATATTCATCGTATCCATATTGTTCTAAAAAACGTAGACGTGCTTCATGAATCAATGAGAGTACTGCATCATTGCCAAGGTGCCCACTGTAGTTAATATCTGAAACTCTTAAATTGGTTTGTGTAGAAAAATTGAATGTTTTAGGGAGGTTAATTTTTATTCTAGGCATATTATTTGCTTTATTGATTGGGTGCTTTTTCGATTGTGTAGTTTGTTAATTTTCGTTGACTGGGCCATCTATCTTAGGTACTGCTATGGCAACCCGCAACGTATGTTCGTCGATGTGCAATGACTTTCCTCCTATTATGGTATCTACTACATCTAGTTGTAGGGCTTGGATTTCTTGACAGATGTAGGCCTTGTTTTGGGCAATAGCGCTTTCTATAAAGGAATTTCCTTTTTGGACCTTCATCTTAATTTTGTCTTGGACTGCTAAGCCCATCTCTTTTCGCATATTTTGGATGCGATTTACCAAGTCACGCGCTATCCCTTCTTTCTTCAACGTCTCATCCACCGTAATATCTAAAGCTACAGTAATTTTACCTTCCTGAGCTATTGACCAACCAGGAATATCTTCTGAAGTAACTTCTACATCTTTTAGCGTAAGAGAGATGTTTTCATTGTCGAGGGGTAAATCAAAATGATCTTGTTGCTCAAATCTTTTAATTTCTTCCTGACTTAATTGTGCAATGACTTGTGCAATGGCTTTCATCCTAGCACCGTAAAGCTTCCCCAACTTTTTAAAATTTGGTTTAATTCTTTTCCTCAAGATTGTAGAGGTGTCTTCAATATACACTATTTGCTTTACATTTACCTCAGAAAGCATCAGATCTTTTACAGTTTCTATTTGTGTTCTGAGTTGGCTATCTAAAATAGGTACTAAGATTTTTGAAAGAGGCTGACGCACTTTGATTTTGTGTTTCTTGCGTAATGAATGTACGAGAGAGGCAATTGTTTGTGCCCAATGCATTTTTTCTTCTAACGCTGTATCCATATAAGCAGGATTCGCTTGGGGGAAATCACAAAGATGGACAGAGATGGCTGGCTCTTTTTGTGTAACACGATTGAGGTCTTGATACAACCTTTCCATATAAAAGGGAGCTACTGGGGAAGCTAGTTTTGCCACAGTAACTAGACAAGTATACAAAGTTTGATAAGCACTTTGCTTGTCTTGCGTATGTTCACTTTTCCAGAAGCGCTTTCGATTCAGGCGTACATACCAGTTACTCAGGTCGTCTACTACAAAATTCTGTATAGCTCTTGCTGCTTTCGTAGGCCCATACTCTTCATAAGCTTGCTCTACCGATTGGATCAAGCTATGGAGTCGGGAGAGAATCCAACGATCGCTTTCTATGTTTTGAACGCTTGTTGCTTCAGCAAAGGTGAATTGATCTAGGTTGGCATAGAGGGCAAAAAAGTTATAGGTATTTTGTAGGGTACTAAAAAACTTACGCTGTATTTCTTCAATACCCGCTGGGTCAAACTTGAGGTTATCCCATGGATTAGCATTGCTTATCATATACCAACGGGTGGCATCTGGTCCATACTGGTCTAGGATTGTAAAAGGATCAACCGTATTTCCCAGTCGTTTCGACATCTTATTGCCATGTTTATCAAGTACCAAGCCATTCACTACTACGTTTTTAAAAGCTACCGTGTCAAACAACAGGGTGGCAAGGACATGTAGGGTGAAGAACCACCCTCTGGTTTGGTCTATCCCCTCTGCGATGAGATCAGCAGGATAGTTTTTTTCAAATACTGCTTGATTTTCAAAAGGATAGTGCCATTGGGCGTAGGGCATAGCCCCGGCGTCAAACCATACATCAATCAGATCTGGTTCACGATACATTTTTTTACCGGTATCACTTACCAAGATGACGTGATCTACATAAGGGCGGTGTAGGTCAACGTCTTCAGGTAATGACTTATCCATCAAACCTGCTTCTACTGCTTTGTCAACTTCTTTTTTCAGTTCATCGATTGATCCAATGCATTTTTCTTCTTGCTGGTCTTTGGTTCTCCAAATGGGGAGCGGTGTTCCCCAGAAGCGATCTCGACTCAAGTTCCAGTCAACTAGGTTTTCGAGCCACTTGCCAAAACGCCCTGTTCCTATAGCAGGAGGCTTCCAATGAAGGGTATTGTTCAGTTCAATGAGTCGCTCTTTGCAAGCGGTCGTTTTGATAAACCAAGCCTCGAGTGGATAGTATAATATAGGTTTATCTGTTCGCCAGCAGTGGGGGTAGCTATGTTCATATTTTTCTACCTTAAAGGCCTTGTTCTCATTTTTGAGCTTAATAGCAATTAATACGTCAGTAGGTTTGTAAGCTGGGTCGTTACGAATTTCTTCTGACGCGTAAGCTTCTTTTACATACTTACCAGCAAAGTCAGTGATCTCCTTTACAAAACGACCCTGCTTATCAACAATGGGTACCTCTTCTCCTTTTTCATTTTTTACAGTGATAGGAGGTATTCCTGCCTTTTGTGCTACACGTCTATCGTCTGTTCCAAAGGTAGGTGCAATATGGACGATGCCTGTTCCTTCTTCTGTGCTGACAAAGTCTCCAGCAATGACACGAAAAGCGGATTTTTCTGGTTGTACATAAGGGAGGAGTTGCTCGTACTCGAGGCCTACTAGAGCTTTGCCTTGTAAGCTGTCTACGATTTCCCAAGGAATGTTTTTGTCATGGGGCTGATCGTGTTTTAAATCTCTTGGGTAGTTATTTTCACCTTCTTCTACTTGGAAGTATTGATGCATCACCGCTTTGGCTAGGATGACTTGTATAGGCTGGTGGGTGTAGGGATTGAAAGTACGAATTTTTACATAGGTGATCTTCTCGTCTACTGCTAGGGCGCTATTGGCGGGCAGGGTCCATGGCGTCGTAGTCCATGCAAGTAGGTAGTCTTGTGCTGTATGTTTCAGCTTAAACTGTGCTACGATACTGGTGTCTTTTACGTTTTTATAGCATCCAGGTTGATTTAACTCGTGGGAACTCAAGCCTGTACCTGCTGCAGGAGAGTAAGGCTGAATGGTATAGCCTTTGTAAAGGAGTTTTTTCGTATAAAGTTCTTTGAGTAGATACCAGAGTGACTCCATATAAGCTCGATCAAAGGTGATGTAAGGATTTTGGAGATCAAGCCAATACCCTATTTTCTCGGTAAGTTCGTCCCATTGATCTTTATAGCTCATCACGGCCTCTCGACACTGTTGGTTATATTCTTCTATGCTGATCTGCTTGCCAATGTCTTCTTTGGTAATACCTAGCGTCTTTTCTACCTGTAGTTCTACAGGCAGTCCATGGGCATCCCACCCGCCTTTTCTTTTTACTTGATAGCCTTTGAGCGTTTTGTATCGACAAAAAATGTCTTTTACTGTTCTTGAGAGGACATGGTGAATGCCGGGGGTACCATTGGCAGAGGGAGGTCCTTCATAAAAAGTAAAAGTAGATTTCCCTTCACGACTTTGGATGGACTGTGCAAAAATATGGTTCTCTTTCCAAAAAGTGAGAACTTCTTTTGCAATGTTAGCAAGATTTACTTGTTTGTACACAGGGTACTTTATCATTGGTATATAGGCGTTTAGTAAAAGCTAATACTTTAAAGTTGTTCAAATAGACCATGTCTGGGTCATTGTCTGGAATGACTTGGGTAAAGTCATAGCTCATCGCTGCTTTTCTGGCTTTACAGGCCATAAAGTGGTGACCAAGACTAGTATAATAAGTACGCTCAGACGATATCCAATAATGAAATGAGAAAGCTTCACCCACAATTGAAATAGAGGTGCAAAGTTAGTAATTTTTGTATTGTTAAGGGCTGGAAGCTACTAGAGAGGTTGACGAAAAAATAATTTCTTCTGTTGCTATTTATGGGACTGACCTATGTATACTTCACAAACCTAAAGATTAAATTTTAGGCTTTTTACTAAAATTCAACAACTTTTCTCTAGAGAACTATTGATGGAGGCTGTATAAATTGAAAGACTTAAAAAAAGACATTTTCCTCTTCAAGCATCTTTTTTATACACTCACAAGACGAAGGAAAGTGGCTAAATTCTTGCTTTCTTAACCCTCTTTCTTTTCCTATCGCGAAAATACGAGTACTATAGCCATATATTGTAGTTAAAGGGATAGTAGCTATTGGATCTTTATATGCATCTTCTATTGAAATTATTTTCCACCCTTTACTTCGAATAAGTGAAATTAGATCTCCTATAAAAAGAGCGGCAAGATCATTTTCATGAAGCAGAAGAACATGCTTTACTGCTCTTCCTAAGATTTTATGAGCCCACTCAGCATGAAAATCTATACACTCCCATAGTATCTTAATATAAATTTCTTTTAATTTTTCATAATTAATTTTTTTCCCTTCCTTGACAGCTTGTACAGCAAGATAATTGATATAAAAATCAAAGTTGCTTACAGTAACATAGCCCTCTCTATACCCCATGTCTGCTAAGGCTTTTAAGACTTCTTTTCTTTGTGTTGTGTTGTCACCCTCGTAAAGATAGGGAAAGCGAAAAAACAGGCGAAAGTTAGGTAAATCGCTTAGAAGTACATGAGCTCTTTTAATATCCTCAATGAATGTTTCCGCTTCAACTTCGCCCAGCCTATAGTGGCTATAAGAATGATTTGCTAGTATATGTCCTGCTATAGCATACTTTTTTAGTCGTTCTATGCCAAATTCTCTCTGAGCATGTATTCCAAGAGCAAAAATTCCTACTGCAGGGGCATTTACCTCTTCCAGTTTTTTAATAATCTCTTCTGTTCTTTCCACTCCACTAAAAATAGATGTACCCGGCATGGGAGCATCATCAAAGCTAATTGCAATTTCATGGTCACACCCTCGTTTTTCTAATATTTGGTAGGAGGTCAAAGAATAGAAAAAAAATACAACAAAAATACTTTTGAAAATTGCTCCTATTCTCATGTATACAGTCTACTTTATTTACTCTTTTAGGCTAGGTCCGCAAAGACGTCTAAAACCTCACCAAGTGCTAATTTAAACTTTTTTGATAGCTAATTCAATCAATTTTCTTTTCTTATTGCCTGTTCCGAGTTTTAGGTGGGTTGTATTGAACCCTATCAAACCCCATTGCTACTACAAGGGAAGATAGCTGGTGTAGGTTGATTGTGTCCGGCATAGTTGTTGAAGGAGGGGACGGGATAGAAGACCTGATGATGACCCAGTCTCAAACCCACTTGATAGCATCAAGTAATAATAGTATGAGGGAGAATGGGATGCGATTTAATCGTCGATCCAAACGATTCTCTAAGTCAGGGGATATACTGAATCACACGCTGTTGCTCTTGTTGAATAAAAGCATGATGAATCTGTCAATAATAAAGTTAACACTCCTACCTTAGGGGAAAGGGCCTAAGGGAGACTCCTGCAGGGGACACCCCCAGGCTCCGAGCTACCCGACTATATCGAAACCAGGAACTCAGAACTATTTTTATTTCCTCGTTACAAAGAAATTACGAAATTTGTGTGCATATTGCCTATATACATATACAAAGTAAAGTAAGGTGCTATATTTTGTAGTACCACAGATGGTGATTGTAGCTCAGTTGGTTAGAGCGCTGGTTTGTGGCACCAGAGGTCGCGGGTTCGAGTCCCGTCTTTCACCCCAATTTGAAACGTGGAAAGCTGAGCCTTGAAGCTAAAAAACAACAAGCGTATTACAGTTAGTTTTCTTCTTTCTGTTGCGCCATCTATCTTAGCAATATTTTGTGTAGTCGAAGTACCTGGGGAATCAATAGTCGCTGTTCGTCGTTATGAATGATGAAATCTGTATGTGCGCTCTTTTCTTCATCGCTCCATTGCCTGCTTATAATAGCTTGGATCTCTTCTTCGGTTCTCTGTGTATCTCTTAGTTTGATACGCCGAACGCGGAGTAGCTCTGGAGCAAGCACGGTTATTATCTTATCTAACTTTTTGTAACTATCTGCCTCAAACAAGAGGGCCGCTACTTTGATAATGTAAGGGGCATTGTGCTGGGCTTCTACCCAACGGTCAAAGTCTGCTGCTACCTTGGGATGCACTAGCTGATTAAGTGTGTTGAGATGATGGGTATGATGAAAGACGCTTTTGGCTAAGCATCTCCTATTAAGTTTTCCTTCTTTTGTGTAAACATCTTCGCCAAATACACGCTTAATCTCATGAATTAACGCCTCGTTGCGCTCCATGACTTTTCTGGCCTGTGCATCCGCTTCGTAGATAGGAATACCCAACAGACGAAAGATTTTACCTACTGTACTTTTCCCTGCGCCAATACCGCCTGTAACACCAACTTTTAGCTTGCACATAGTTATTTTTTCGCATTAGCCAACTAGGTTGCTTCTAGTTACTTGCTTCCTGTATTGCGTTGAGCATAGTGTTAGGAATTGGTAAAGGACTGTTCTCTTTTAGGGTAGTTAAAATAATAGCGGATCGAATACTCTTGATAGGTTCAATAGTACTTAATTTTTCTACCAAAAGTTGCTGATAAGCAGTTATATCAGTTGTTACCATCTTCAAGAAAAAGTCTGTATCCCCTGTTACCTGATAGCATTCAATTACCTCTGAGATTTCATCAATGGCGCTCTTAAAAGCAGCTACATTTTCTTTCTTTAGACTGTGAAGCCTTATTTGTACAATACTACTTGTTGTTAAAGAAAGTTTGTGGTGATCTAACTTGGTATGGTGGCTTTTGATGATTCCCAACTTTTTTAATTTTCTAACGCGCTCTAGGGTTGAGGCAGTAGATAAACCTATCTTTTCAGCAAGGTCTGCATTGGTGGTTCTTGCATCTTTTTGTAAGATATTTAGTATCTCATGATCTTTTTCGTCGAGTTTATTGAGTATATTCATAGCTATTGATAAGGGCTTGATTAGGTCGTGTGGATATTCGATTGGAATTAAAATATTATTTCTATATGAAAGTGCTATTCTATAGTAAGAAAGTATGCATTGAGTGTACTACACAATACGATAAACTATAGTTTTTTTGTTTGGAGTACGATTGAAACCCTATTAGTATGGCTTTATAATAATGTCCACACCTTCTAATCACTAAGGCTGAACATATAGCTAACTTCTCTTGTAGTCTTATATCTTTCTTTTTGCAGCGTATTTTTTCGCTTCATTTAGAGGGTTGACAAGCTCGTATTTCCTCCGCTTCAAAGTGAGAAAATTAGTTTTTAGGCAGTTTTTTAATCTCCTCTCTGCTTAATCCTGTAGCTGAAGCAATTACTTCTATAGGAACCCCTCGCTCTAGTAGCTTCCTAGCAGTTTGCTTCACACCCTTTTGCATGCCTTGTTGCATACCTTGCTGTCTACCTCGTTGCATACCTTGCTGTATACCTTCCTGCCTGGCTTCTTGTCTCATTTTTTGGGCAACCGTTATCATATCTTTCTCCTTAAGTTTAT
>JAKSDE010000238.1 GCA_022360235.1 Cytophagales bacterium | reverse complement strand
TTGCAGCAGGTAAGCAGCAGTAACACCGACGAAGACAAAACATAAAAATTCCTCTTCACCCTCTATAAGATTTGATTAATATACGCTAAAAGAAACATGTATTAAGTAGCGTTGCACTCACACTCCACTTTATTCTTAGCCCACTTTATTACTTACTATACTCATCTTCATCACCAAGATAGTAATTCTCATCTTCTTCCGATTCTCCTTCTGTCCCATGTCCATAAACTTTGTAGTATTCTTCTTGAAACTCATTACGCATCATCTCTTCTATAAAGTCCAACTTACCACCTTGCTTTCCTGCAGCTTGTAATTGATCTCTAAACGAACTAACCGCTTCATGCTTTCCCTCTTGCTCTGCCAAAGCTATGATCGCTTCCAAGGCTGCTGCTGCCTCTTGCTGCCTATATGTGCGTATGGTACAATCTTTGTTTTCTAGTAAATCTGCTGCTAGCAAGTGATCTTGATCTGTTCTATCTCCCCTTAGCTCATTAAGCAGTCTTAGATAATAAGCTTCCTTTCCAGCCAACTGTTTAATAGCGGTATGCTCTGCACTACTTTTTACTACAATATCTACATCTACCTGCCTACGAGAGGTAATCTTTACATATTCTTTTCCTCTAGTCAAGCTTTTCCACTTCCTAAATATTGCTTCTACATTATCTCCAAAGTGGTATTTGAATTGATTTAGCGTTATTCTGTCATTTCCATTTTTTTCTCCCAATAAGAAGTTGCTCATAGCATCTCCCGAAAAAGTATCTTTACCCTCCATTATCTTACCTAAGTAATCTCTAAACCCCTGCTGTATCTCTGTTCTTAAGAGAATTACAATAGATTCTAGTATCAAGGCTGCCATTCTTTGCTCTTTTTCACCTAAAGCTAGATTCGTATTCTCCAGTAAATCTTGAGCAATAGCACTATGATTTTGCTCTTCTACAAGCATTCCAAACAATCCTTCCATGCACTTCTTATCTTCGAGAGGCCCTAAAGCATTACTTCTACTATATGTAATCGACCAATCAGGAGCTATGCCCCATATTTTTAGTTCAGCCGAATCCTTAGAATAACTTAAGCTGATTTGCAGTTCTGTATAGTTTTCTTTACTACCTCTACAAAGAGCTTCTCCCTTACCTCCCGCACATCTCCAGTACCAAGCATTATCTCCAAATACATATTCTTGGTAATCACCCTCTTTTTGCTCTCCATTATCAGGTTTCTCTCCATTATCATTATCAGGGTTGTACATAGAAATGGAAGTAGTTTCCATAGCATCTTTTAATAATACCTTCTTACAAGAGAAGAGTAAGAAAAATAAAATCAAAAAATAAGCCTGCTTCTCTCTTAACATATTCTTTTTCATAAGTTGTTTGTTTTTAAGTTTCACATTTATATCCCTCATCTACTACTAAAGATAACGATTTTTTTTATAATCTAAACTTACATCCCTATCCATTACTTAAAGATAACGATTTTTTTATAATCTACCAATCGACTTCTATGAAGGTAGGGCGATTGTTGTCGGGTAGGTCAGCGTTGAGGGCGCTTTCGCTCCGAGGAACCCTCTAGGTTAGTAGTGTAATCGAAACAAAAATATCTTGGGCTAGTTCCTGTATTAGCTTCTTTTTGCCGCGGGTAAGCAGCAGTAACACCCGCGAAGACAAAACATAAAAATTCCTCTTCACCGTGGGAGTAAACACAAGGTAGAACTCCACCCTATAATGGCCCACACTGGCTTTTGTAAAGAATCGAAAATTAATTGACGATACAACTAAGAACTAGGAACTCGAAACTATAAGCTACAATATTGAAGTATAGTTCAAAAAAATTGGGCACGGAATAGGAGTTTAAAGTAGGAATTCCAACAACACGGCCAAACCTGCTCCTAGCAAGCTTAACACCACTTTTTTAGTATTATGATGCTCGGGATTAGATTCGAAGAATATAGTCGTAGAAATGTGTAGAAAGCTACCGCTTACAATTGCAAATAAGATCATCAAATTTTCTTGAGAGAGGATAAGTTGCTGGTTGAAATACTCACTTATCCATAAGCCCATCGGAGAGAATAACGCAAATAGCAATAGATAAAGTATAACTTTATTTTCATTTTTCATCACACTTAAAAGCACCGTTACTAAAGCAAAAGCCTCTGAAATTTTGTGCAAAACAATTCCTAGCAACAAAATACTAGCACTATGCGTGTGATGGTGATGAGATGAAACGGGATCTGTTAGGATGACCCCATCTAGAAATCCATGGATGCAGAGTGCAATAAGCAAAGTAAAGGGTGAAACCGGCTTCTCATGTACCTTTTTACTATTTTCGTACACATGTCCATGTTCTACACCCCTACTAAAAAATTCTAAAAGGAGTTGTAGAAAAAAGCCTATTAGCACATATAGGCCAATCAGTGAGGGAGAGGGATACAAAGCAAACAAATCTGGCAAAATATGAAGCATAGTAATAGAAAACAGATAGCCTCCTACAAATACTAATGTATGCTTAAAGATGTTTTGCTTGAGTGTAGGAATAAAAAATACAACTGCTCCTCCTAAAAGTGCAGCAATGAATAATGTAAGCGACTGTAAAACCATTTCTTGGCAAATATAGTACAATATCACGAAATAGCTAATAGGACCTTATACTATTTGTTTACTCCTTGGGCTATTGATGGGCTTGGATGTGTGATTTAGCGAAGTGACTCCTCTTATAGTGATTGAAATTAAATCAACGGTTCACTCTATAGTGGACCCTTAATAACACTCGATGGTTCTATTTTTGGTGATTTTTGTATCAGGCTAAATACGTCATTTAACGTGCTTATCCACGACGGTTTGCTTCCCTGCCGGGGCAGGGCCAGGTCATTCTAAAATAATAGCGCTAACCCTTTGATATCGTGTGCTATTTGACGCATACTACTGGCTACTGATTTAGCCCCTAAATGCCAAAAGATTGGGAACGTCATAATAATTGTGGGGCTGTAGAATCTTAAAGAATTCTACAAATTATACGCCTGTATTGGCTTTAAAAGGAGATTTTTAGAAAAATTAGGGAAGCTTTCTACAGGCCCAAAATAAATACACACAAAATGAATAGCCGACATATATATCAACTTAGTTTGCTTTTGTTACTAACTACTAGTTGTCATAAGAAAGAATTATATTATCACGTACCAAAATCAGTGATAAGTACATTGAGTAAGTTACCACTTAGTCTTCATTTTTGGTAGTCATTTGGTAACTTTTGATTGTTTAACTATTATGTATGGCAGATAGGGGTATTCAGTTATACAACTAGGAGGTGCTTGCTTGATGGCGTTAGGGACCTATTTAGCTACTCAACCAATAGTTCTATCCATGGCTAATAAAATTCAATACCAATTTCAAAAAAATAATTTGACCAGGTCCGAGCCTAACAAGTATAAAGAAAAAGATGTAAAGGCAACGGAGATGCTCATTAATATAGGTCCACAGCATCCTGCTACCCATGGGGTATTGCGGTTGGAAGTGCTCACTGATGGAGAAATTGTTGTAGAGGTCGTACCTCATCTTGGCTACTTACATCGCTGTTTTGAAAAACATGCAGAATCTTTACCTTATAATCAAATTATTCCCTATGTAGACCGAATGGATTACCTAGCTGCTATGAACTCAGAACATGCTTTTGTCATGGGGGTAGAACGTATGCTAGGCATCCAAGATCAGATTCCTCTGCGCGTAGAGTACATTAGAGTATTAGTCGCGGAACTCAATCGGTTGGCCTCTCATTTCTTAGCCATTGGGACGTATGGCATGGATATGGGGGCTTTTACGGCCTTCTTATGGATGATGCGTGACCGAGAGCATATTTTGCGACTGCTCGAATGGGTTTGTGGAAGTAGAATGCTTTACAACTACATCTGGATTGGTGGGCTGTACTACGATTTGCCTGTAGGGTTTGAAGAAAAATGTAGCGAATTTATTGCCTATTTGCAACCGAAGCTGACAGAGATAGATCAACTCATCATTGAAAATAAAATTTTCATAGAAAGAACAGCCAATGTAGGCGTACTCCCTTTAGATTTGGCGATTAATTATGGTGTCTCAGGGCCTATGCTAAGGGCATCAGGACTTCGATTCGATTTACGAAGGGTAGATGGGTATGCTGTATATCCTGAACTAGATTTTGACATTCCTATGGGAAGGGGGGAAATGGGTACAGTAGGCGATTGCTGGGATAGAACTTGGGTAAGGATGCAGGAATGCAAAGAGTCCGTTAAAATCATTAAACAATGTCTTATAAGGTTACAGGGCGACCTGAAAAGAACAAGAGATTTTGACCCACAGCAAGTAGTTCCTAAAAAGATACGTCCTAAAGCACAAGATTGCTATAGCAGAGCAGAAAATCCGAGGGGAGAGTTGGGCTACTTCTTCCGGGCAGATGGCAAAAGTGATATACCCTTTCGCTGTAAGGCGCGCTCTTCCTGTTTCGTCAATCTCTCTGTGGTACCAGTCATTGCTAAAGGTCACCTGTTGGCAGACTTAATTGCTATCATTGGTTCTGTAGATGTAGTGTTAGGGGAGGTAGATCGATGAAAAGAAACTAAGAAAGTAAATAGCCAAACACGTAAAATTAATTGAAGCGTTACAATGAATTTCAACCAACTAAGTTTTACACTCATGCTTTCAGTATTGCTCGTTGTTAGCTATAGGAACTACGCTAGAGGCTACCCAAGTCATGAGGTACCACGTCAAGAGAAAAAACACGCGCCACCTCCATTTGAAGTAGATTCAGCATATTTTTATATTCAAAAACAAGTGCATTTTGGTCCTAGAGTACCTAATACCCATGCACATCGCCTATGTGCTGTGTATTTGCAAGAGAAGCTTACCCAGCTGGGTGGACAGGTACAAGTACAAGCCTTTGAAGCAAAGGCTTTTAATGGGGAAACACTTCACCTAAAAAACATCATTGCTTGCTTTAACCCTTCACACAAAAGAAGAATCTTGCTCACAGCGCATTGGGATACCCGACCTTTTGCTGATAAGGATACTTCAAATAAAGATTTACCTATTGATGGGGCTAACGATGGTGCCAGTGGCGTGGGTGTATTGCTAGAAATTGCCCGTGTAATAAGCTACTCGCATCCTCCTGAGGTAGGTGTAGACATTATTTTTTTTGATGGCGAAGATTACGGCGAACCTCAAGATGGTAGTCTACCCATCAGCAACAACATCTTTTGGTGTTTAGGAGCGCAGTACTGGTCTAAAAATAAACATGAGAAAAACTATACAGCTGCTTATGGCATTTTATTAGACATGGTCGGCGCAGCCAATGCAACATTTTATCGAGAGCAACAGTCTATGTACTATGCGCCTCAAATTGTTAAAAAGGTATGGGATACTGCCCATCAACTAGGATATGGTCAATATTTTATTTATCAAGACACCAAGGAATATATCCTAGATGATCATTTGTTTGTGAATAAAGAAGCCCACATTCCGATGATTAATATCATTGATCATGATCCATCCTCTGATGGCTTTTTTCCTCCCTATCATCACACGCATGAAGACAACCTTCAACTCATTGATAAGAAAACTTTAGGCGCTGTAGGTGAGACTTTGTTACATGTAATTTATCAAGAATGCGTTAGCCCGTAGTACGCCTCATTATCGGAATTGCTTACCGACGGAGAAGTGAAACTCGCCCTTCTCATTGTCAGGAATGTTTCTATCAAAGCCGTATCCCCAATCAAAACCAAAGAGGCCGACCATAGGTAGAGAGAATCTGATACCTAATCCAACTGATTTTTTGATATCAAAAGGGTTATAGCCTTCATAATCCGCCTGGTTATTACCTCCTTCAGCAAAAACTAATGCATAGACGGGTGCTACTGGATTAAGTGTAATAGGGTATCGTAATTCAAGCGCAAATTTGTTGTAAATTATTCCACCCTCGTAATTTGTGCCTCTACTCTTAGGTAAGATAGCGTTGTCAGGATAACCTCGTAAAGGGATGAATTGGTCGCCTAAGAGGGTAGAGCCTTGCCCTGATAAGCCTGTACCTCCCATATAAAATCTTTCAAAAGGACCGACAGCTAGTTTAGAAGAAAAGCCACCTAAAAAGCCAAAGTGTGCTCTTGTGTTTAAAACCAGCTTACCAATAATTTTGGTAAAATGAGAAGCATCGAGCATCCACTGATGATACTCTATCCATTTAAACTGTTCCACTTCCTCAAGCTTACTATAATCTTTGCCAGACAATAGTGAATAGGGAGGCGTAATTTTTGTAGATAACTCAACAATAGTACCTTTACTTTCATAGAAGAGGCGATCGACACTGTTTCTTTCAATGGAAAGACCTAGGTTGAAGTTGTTAGCTACGCCTTCAAATCTTCTATTATCGCCTAAAAGTTTAAAATCGTTATATTCATAGTATTGGTAGGAGAGGCCACTCCTAAAGATGAAGTAATCGTCAGGCCACTTAAGTCTTTTACTCAGCCTCATTGAAGCTCCTATTGTTTTGAGAAAACCTTCTTTTTCGTTGCTTTCTCTAGGATTTTCATAAATGCGATAAGCAGATTGATAGAGCGAATGATTCAACGAGACACCGAGAGAATTCGGTCTTCTTCCACCTAGCCATGGCTCTACAAAAGTAATCGCGTAGCTTTGATATTCTTTCCCATTTGCCTGGATTTTTAAAGCTAATTCTTGTCCATCTCCTGTTGGAATTGGCCGCCACTTCTTAAAGTCTGTAGCATTTCTCAAGGAGAAGTTATTAAGTTTAAACTCAAACGTGCCTATAAAGCCAAGTGCCTTACCCCAGCCTCCTGCAAAGTTTATTTGTTGTAGAGAGGATTTTTCTTCTACTGTATATTCCAGATTTACTGCCGTATCTATAGCCGTTGGTGTGGGCATAACATTGGTCTTTTCTGGGTCAAAAAGATTTAGTTGCGCAAGTTCTCGTTGGGAGCGAAGAATCTCAGCTCTATTAAACTTTGTCCCGGGTAAGGTCCTTATTTCTCGTCGAATCACATGATCATGGGTTCGCTCATTGCCTTTAATGATTACGTTATGAATATAAGCTTGCGGACCTTCATGAATGCGCATTTCCAGATCTACACTGTCCTGCTCAATACTTACTTCAACAGGAACAACATTAAAATACAGATAGCCGTCATCCATATACAGGGACTTAACATCTTGGCCTTTCGGATTGAAGTTGAGTCTTTGTTCGATGCGGTCTGGATTATATACCTCCCCCTTCTTTATACCCAATACTTGGTTAAGGGTCTTGTCATCGTGCTTATAGTTTCCTACCCAACTAATATTTCTGATGAAGTATTGGTTGCCCTCCGTTATCTTCAATCGTATGTTCACTGATTCCTCATCATGCCTATATACGGAGTCCTCGACAATAGTTGCATCTTTAAAGCCTTTAGTATTATAAAAGTGGATAAAGTTTTTCTTATCTTTTTCATACTTAGCGTTAATGAATTTTGAAGAGGAATTTAGCTTAACATGGTCATGGAGGTAAGCGTGGACTTCCTTTAACGTAGGCCGGCGTCTTAGTATACCCTCCTTTTTAAAAGGTTGTAGTGTAATCATAGCTTCAATCAGTGCTTTAGGTAACGTAAAGCGAACTCTTTCTCGTGTATCTTTCATTCGTCTTTTTAGTTGGCCACTTCTGATGCTGTGATTCCCTTCAAGGAAGATTTCATTGATTCTTATTTTCTCTTTTTTATCGACATTAATTTTTAATTGAATACTATTATCAAGCACCGTGTCTGGGAGCGATGTAATTTCTACGGTTGTATTGAAGAAGCCTTTTTCAATAAAATAGTTCTTGATTATCTGTGTAGCATTTTTGATGGCTACCTCTGTAATAATCCCCCCTTTCACCAAGTTGATCTTCTCTGCGAGTTCTTTTTCTTCACTTTTTTTCACACCTTCGAAAAAGTACGTTGTTAACCTCGGGCTTTCGACAATTTCAATAGTAAGGGTAATTCGATCACCTATAATCTTTGACACATAAATAGCCACATCGCCCAACAATCTTTGTTTCCATAATTTTTTTATAGCATTACTAATCGTTTCGTTAGGTATTTGGACTACATCCCCTATCTTCAATCCTGCCACAGCAATAATAGCTTCCTCATCTAAAAATTGAGCACCCACTACCTGAATTTCTTCAATGATATAGTTTTGAGGAGAAGTATAATTGAGTTCAAAGATATTACTCCCCTCGGTTGATTGTGCCAAGGAAGTTGAAAAAGATAGTAATAAAAACGATCGTAAGAATAGGCGATAAAATTTCTTCATTCTTTAATTAAACTTTCAGTTGCTCACTGGTTTTCCCAAATCTTCTTTCTCTTTGTTGGTAGGCAAAGATAGCCTCGTAAAGATCTTTTTTTCTAAATTCAGGCCATAGTACTTCAGAGATGAACAGTTCTGTATAAGCAATCTGCCATAGCAAAAAGTTGCTTATCCGCACCTCGCCACTTGTTCTGATCAGTAACGCCGGGTCGGGTATATCTTTTGTTTGCAAATAGCTTTTAAAAAGTTCATCATCAACGTCATCAAGCGTTATCAGTCCATTGAGAATATCTTTTGTAATTGCCTTCGTAGCTTCTACGATCTCCCACCTTCCACTGTAGCTTAGCGCAATAATCAGATTAAGCTTTGTATTATACTGAGAGGTTTCAACAGCTTTATGTAGTTTCTCTTGGCACTGCTTAGGTAAGCTTTGTATATCTCCGATAACGATGAGTTTTATATTATTATTCTTTAAAGTTTCTACTTCTGATTCAAGCGTATTAATAAGTAACTGCATAAGGCCCTTCACTTCACTTTTAGGCCTGGCCCAGTTTTCTGTAGAAAAAGCATAAAGTGTTAAATAAGAAACACCTAGTTCTAAACAACCTTCTATAATCTCTCTCACACTTTTTACAGCATTCTGGTGGCCAAAGATTCTCGAGGCACCTCTTTTTTTAGCCCACCTTCCATTACCATCCATGATGACAGCAATATGTTGTGGTAAATTCTCAAGGTCAATCAACGCTTTCATCGATGTTCTACTGGTGTTTTCGACTCAGACGAGTTAGCTAACTAAGTATTGCTAGTAAGCAGTGGATGCCATTTTACGCTAATAGTAAAAATTATGGCTGCAAGATACGAAAAACATCGTTTTAATAGCGGTGGTAAAACGAATCAATAGCATGAAAATTAGTTCAAGGAACGGTTAAACTTTGAAAAATTTTATAACTTATAGACCTATATCGGCTTTAACAAGTGTATTAAGACTTATCTTTGCATAAAAACTTCTTTTTTTGAATAAAATTGCTTATCTTTGAATAAAAATTTTAAGGCTTCAATTAACTTATTATTTTAAAGGTAACCAGCCAGGAAGTTGCGTAGGTAGGCTGCTGTCGATGCGCAAGATAGGATGATTAACTTCAGCAATACGTAACCTAAAAAATAAAAAAACATGCCAGGAACAGAGATTTTCGGAGAAGAAGAAAAAAAAGAGGTACTAGATGTACTCAATACAGGCGTATTGATGCGCTACAATCATGAAGATGAAAGAAAAAATTGTTGGAAAGCTAAAACGTTTGAGCAAGAATTTGCAGCTTACCATGATGTACACTATTGTCATATGTGTGCGAGTGGCACCAGTGCCGATGCCATTGCGCTGGCAGCCTGTGGCGTGGGAATAGGCGATGAAGTGATTGTTACCCCATTCTCCTTTATTGCACCCGTAGAAACAGTCCTAGAAGCCGGTGCTGTACCTGTCTTTGCTGAGATCGATGAAACCCTTTGCTTAGCGCCCGAAGGGATTAAAGCTGCCATTACACCGAAAACAAAAGCTGTTTTGCTGGTACAAGTATTTGGCGGGATAGGCAAAATGGATGAAATCATCCAAGTATGTGCAGACCATAACCTGATACTCATTGAAGATGCAGCACCCGCCCTTGGCGGCACTCAACATGGTAAACGCGCCGGTACTTTCGGAAAGATGGGTTGTTTCTCTTTCGACTTTTACAAAATTATCACAGCCGGGGAAGGCGGAGCGGTAATTACTAACGATGAAGTATGCTACAACAAATCCCATATGTATAGCGACCATGGCCATGATCATAAAGCGAAACATCGCGGGGAAGACCAACATCCTATTCTTGGTTTTAATTATCGTATTAGTGAACTCAACGCAGCTGTAGGACTCGCACAGTTCAGAAAGCTAGCTTATATTATTGAAAGACTGCGTGCTAATAAGAAAATATTAAAAGAGGGGTTACGCACGATCCCTCAGCTTACTTTCCGTCATGTGATAGATGAGGAAGGAGACAGTGCTACCTCCTTAGCTTTCTTTTTACCTGATAAAGGTACTACAAAACGTGTGAAAAAAGCTTTTGATGAGCAAGGAATTCCATGTGCCTATTGGTTAGAAAATAACTTTCATTATATCGGCAACTGGGACCATCTAAAAGATATGCAGTCACCTGCAAAACTTCCGATTACACGCTTAGAGAAAATCCCTAACTTCCATCAAGTGCATCTGCCCCAAACAGAAAGTATCATGGAAAGAATGCTTATGGTGGAACTCAAAGTAAAATGGACGCTAAAGGAAGTAATACAAATGCGTGACAAAATGATACGCATCCTTAAAGAAATGATGTAATGCATAATTTTAGAAATTTTACCAATGTAGCCAACTTTGTTTTTGGGAAGGGGTCGTTTAATCAACTAGGCCCTATCCTTGATCAGAGAAGAAATAGT
>JAKSDE010000134.1 GCA_022360235.1 Cytophagales bacterium | reverse complement strand
CCTGACAGAGCAGGGCGCCGCAGTGGATACAGCAGATAATGATGGCAATACGCCTTTGCACTTAGCAGCTGCGCAGGGTGATTTGAGCACCGTAACGCTACTTGCAGATAAAGGCGCTGCTGTAGAAGCAGAGAACAATAATAAAATAACACCCCTTATCCAAGCGGTATACAACAAGCATAACGAAGTAGTAGCTTTCTTGTTAAAGAGAGATGCTAATCAATTCCCAGCAACCCCTGAAGGACTTCCGCTCTTATACAAAGCTGCTTCCTTAGGACAGAGGGATATCGTAGAAACCTTTCAAAAGCATGGGATTGACATCAACAAGACCTACGAGCAAGGGCGTACGACCCTTCATATAGCCGCTGAGCGAGGTGATGTAGAGGCAGCCCGGGTGCTTCTACAATGCAGTGCTAAGGTGGAAAAAGGAGATAGTGAAGGAAAGACTGCCTTACACTGGGCAGCAGAGAAAGGGCATAAAGAGTTAGCCGACTTACTTTTAGCCGAGGGCGCCGACGTGGATGCAACAGAGGAGGATGGTGGGACGCCCCTGCACTATGCAGCTTATGGGGGTCATAAAGAGCTAGTAGACTTGCTTTTAGCCAAAGGCGCCGCAGTGGGTGCAACAGATGAGGATGGTTGGACGTCCCTGCACTGGGCAGCAGAGAAAGGGTATAAAGAGTTAGCCGACTTACTTTTAGCTAAGGGCGCCGACGTGGATGCAACAGAGAAGGATGGTTGGACGCCTCTGCACTGGGCAGCAAGGCGTGGCCACAAACAGGTAGCCGACTTACTTTTAGTCAAAGACGCCACCGTGGATGCAAAAGATAATGAGGGTTGGATGCCCTTACACGTAGCAGCTTTCAATGGCCACAAACAGGTAGCCGACTTACTTTTAGCCAAGGGCGCCGACGTGGATGCAACAGAGAAGGATGGTTGGACACCCCTGCACTTTGCAGCTAAAAATGGCCATAAAGAGGTAGTCACCCTGCTGCTAGAGGCGGGCGCACAGAGGGAGAAAAAAGACAAAGTTAACCAAACCGCCCTGCAATTAGCAGCCAAGCATGGTCACAAGCTCATCATAGCGCTACTTGCAGAGGCAGCGCCGCTGGAGAAGTGAAGAACAATTGAGAGAAAGAACGCTAATCTTAAAACAGAGGGAGCTACTAAATGTAGTATTCAGTGTGCAGTGAAAGAAGCTTATATTAAATACGCAGAAAAGCTAGAGCTAGCGAGGGCTTATCTAAACCTGCAACGAGCGAAACAGCAAATACGCCTACAATTACAAACAGGGGAGGGGCTAATAGGAAAACTAATAGGGGCTGTAGAATCTTAAAGAATTCTACAGCCCCATATACGAAGGATCAAGGGAAGATAAAAATTCTGAAGAAAAGCTTTTCACTAAACCAATAAAATCTCCTGTCTCGCTTTCTTTGTAAAGCGTCTGGAAGAGTGCAGAAGAACCATGCTTTAACAGCTCTTTCCTACTAAAAGTACTCAGGTCCAAGAGCATAAACTCCTCTAATAGCTTAAACTCACGCGCTGTGGCTGGATCT
>JAKSDE010000334.1 GCA_022360235.1 Cytophagales bacterium | reverse complement strand
TGACGGTGAGTTTGTCGGTAGGCTTCAATCTCTTGATTTCTGGCCATGCTGCTACTCAAGCTAAGGTTTTGGACTTTTAACCTGGCAGGTCTATCTCCTGCTGAAAATACCAGCCTTTGCTGGACACACAACTCGGAACTAAAAACTTCGCACCTTTAAGTTTGTCGGCTATTTCTTCAATATATTTTTAGCGATAATCATTTTCTGAATCTCTGAGGTACCCTCCCCAATGGTACAAAGCTTAGCATCTCTGTAGTATTTTTCTACAGGAAATTCTTTAGAGTAGCCATAGCCCCCCAAAATCTGAACAGCTTCGTTAGCGGCTTCTACTGCTAGTTCTGAAGCAAAGTATTTTGCCATAGAGATCATTATATTGGCTTCTCTTTTTTTGTTTTTCTCTTCAGCTGTTCTAAAGATAAGTAGCTTGGCTGCCTCAATTTTTGTAGCTAAGTCGGCAAGTTTAAATGCAATGGCTTGAAAATTAGCAATAGGCTGATTAAACTGATGTCTTTTTTTGGCATATTTCAAAGCAGCCTCGAAGGCACCCTCAGCAATTCCTAAACTTAGTGCTGCAATAGATATTCTTCCCCCTTCTAGTACTTTCATGGCTTGAATGAACCCTTTTCCTACCTTTCCTAAAATATTTTCTTTAGGTACTTTACAGTTATCAAATAGGAGTTCGGTGGTTTCAGAAGCACGCATCCCCATCTTATCTTGCTTTTTGCCAGCTGAAAAGCCAGGTGTTCCTTTCTCAATGACCAAGGCAGTCATACCTCTTGAGTCACCTAATTTACCTGTTCTTACGATAACTACCACGATATTTCCAGACTTACCATGAGTGATAAAATTTTTCGATCCATTGATGATCCAATAATCTCCTTTGGGTTGCGCTATAGTTTTCATATTAGCTGCATCAGACCCTGTATTGGGTTCTGTGAGTGCCCAAGCACCTACCCATTCTCCCGAAGCGAGCTTGGGTAGCCACTTCTTTTTTTGCTGCTCATTACCAAATTGTAAAATATGCCCGATACAAAGCGAATTATGGGCAGCCATGGAGAGGGCAATAGCGCCATCCATTTTTGCTAATTCAGTTACCGCAGTTACATATTCAAAATAACTAAATGCTGCTCCTCCGTATTGCTCTGGAACTAATACGCCCATTAAGCCTAGTTGACCGAGCTTTTTAAATAGTGCTCTAGGGAATTCTTGGGCTTCATCCCACGCTCTACAGTAAGGAAGAATTTCTTT
Organism: Cytophagales bacterium; assembly: GCA_022360235.1. Taxonomy (GTDB): domain Bacteria; phylum Bacteroidota; class Bacteroidia; order Cytophagales; family Amoebophilaceae; genus JAKSDE01. Next base: position 5,095 of record JAKSDE010000334.1, on the reverse strand, counting down.
TTCCCCAAACGCTTGAATCATTTGGGCAATCATCTTTTGGTCTTCACTATAAATTACATCCATAAGCTGCTATCTGGAATATATGTAAAACAAAGTTAGTTTGAGGATAAACTATAAAAGTGCTGTATAGTTAAAGTATTGCCTTTAGGTTACCTTGCGTAAGCAACAGTTCGTGTTTCTCTAATCACAGTTACTCTTACTTGACCGGGATACTGCATTTCATCTTCAATCTTTTTTGAAATTTCAAAGGCTAACTTACTTGCCTTTTCATCATTGATATGCGCTGCATCTACCATTACTCTTAATTCTCTCCCTGCCTGTATGGCATAGCATTTTTTAACACCTTCAAAAGAAAGGGTAAGTTCTTCCATATCACGAAGTCTTTTTATGTAAGCCTCTAAGATTTCTCTTCTTGCTCCTGGTCTTGATCCAGAAATTGCATCACAAGCCTGCACGATAGGTGCTATCATACAGGTCATCTCGATTTCATTATGATGGGCTCCGATGGCATTACATACTTCTGGGTGCTCGTTGTACTTCTTTGCTAATTCCATACCAAGAATGGCATGAGGCAGTTCAGATTCTTCGGGCGATACTTTGCCAATATCATGAAATAGCCCTGCACGCTTGGCAAGTTTAGCATCTAAGCCTAACTCTGCTGCCATAGTGGCTGAAAGGCACGCTACCTCTCGAGAGTGTTGTAATAAATTTTGCCCATAAGACGATCTAAATCGCATTCTTCCTATCATGTTGATGAGCTTAATAGGTACTCCATGTATACCTAGATCAAGGGTGGTCCGTTCACCAATTTCTATAAGTTCCTGTGCCATATTTTTTTCCGTTTTCGCTACTATTTCTTCTATACTAGCAGGATGTATTCTACCATCTTGAACGAGTGTATGTAATGCTGAGCGTGCAATCTCTCTTCTCACAGGATCAAAGCATGAAATAATAATGGCTTCGGGTGTATCATCCACTATAATTTCAACACCTGTCGCTGCTTCCAAAGTACGGATATTTCTCCCTTCTCTTCCAATAATTTTACCTTTGATCTCTTCGTTCCCAATATTGAAGACAGTTACACAGTTTTCAATAGTTTCCTCAGCCGCTATACGTTGAATACTAGTTATAATTATCTTTTTTGCTTCTTTAGTAGCGGTAAATTTTGCTTCATCTACAATGGCTTTAATGCGTGTAGAAGCACTCGATTGGGCCTCCTCTTTTAAGGTTTCTACTAATTGTTTTTTCGCTTCTTCTGCACTCAAGCTTGCTATGTTTTCTAACTTTCTTACACTTTCATTTTTGATCCGCTCTAACGCTTCTTCTTTTTTCTTGAGTATTTTCATTCGGGATGCAAGTTCTTCTTTTGTGTCTTCTAGCGCCTTCTCTTTTTGATTCATCCCTGCTATCTTTCCAGAAAGCAGTTGTTCCTTATTCTTTAAGTCCTTTTCAATGTCGGCTAGCTCTTCTCTCTTTTTACTAACATCTCTGTCGAAATCTGATTTTAGTTGAATAAACTTTTCTTTTACTTCTACCATTTTGCCTCTCTTAACCTTTTCTACTTCGGCTTTTGCTTCTTGAATGATAAAATTAGCTTTCTTTTTCGACTTCTCTTCTTCTTGTTTATAAAGTTTTTTTGATACAATTCTACCTAGTACAATACCTAGCCCTAACACTAAAATTATTACTATGGAAAGATACAATGCACCCATGACTTACCCTCAATTGTTAAGAAATACAAGAAAGCAGCAGTGATAAGGTGTGATATATCTTTAGGGAATGAGACTAATGCGGCTCCAGTACTTGAGCTACTAGCTGTGTTAAATTATTAACCTGCTCAATAATTTTTTCTTCCCTACTTTCTGTATCGTTCGACTTGAGCGTGTCCACCAGGCAATCAAAAGCTACCATTGCAAGCAGATCTTGCTTATCATCAATACCAAACTTTTCTTTATAAGTCTTCACTTTATCGTTGATGAGTTTACCAGCGGCTCTAATACACGCTTCCTCTTCTATACATACTTTCATAGGGTACTCCCTATCGCATATTCTAATCTTCACAGAAAGCTCTTCCATTACTTAAGGCTTTCAAAGTGTGCGATACACTTATCAATATCTTGGATGTACTCATTAATTCTCTTCCTTACATCTACCCCACCTTCTCCTTTCTTGATCATCTTTTTTGCAATAGTACTAATTTTAAATGTATTTCGAAAATCTTGCAAAGTTTTATCTCGCTGACTAACTAACTGCTTGAGTTGTTGGTTTTCTTCAAGGAGATTTTGTATTTGTTTTTTCTGTGCTTTATGCACTTCTAGCAGTTGCTTTAGACTATCTTCTAATACATTGATATGAGTACTAAGCTTGTCAATGTTCATATTACTTTCTTATCACCGCCCCTAATTGATCTTTGAATGCCTCTATAAGGCGACGCATAACTTTATCGATTAATTTGTCATTTAGCGTTTTATTTTTTTCTTGGAGTACAAAGCTTAATGCATACGCTTTTTTCCCTTTTTCTATAGGCTTCCCTTCATAAACGTCAAAAATGTTTACATGTTTAATGATCTTCTCATTTTGACGCGTTACTATTTTTTTTATGGCCTCAAAGGTTACTGACTTGTCTATTACTAAAGAGAGATCTCTTTTTACAGTTGGAAATTTAGAAATTTCTTCATACTTTCTTTCTTTCCTTGCTTGTCTTAAACATAAGTCCCAGTCAATATCAGCGAAAAATAGAGGTTGGGTGATACCCATTTTCTTCAATAATAACATATTCAGTTTTCCAGCCCGTAAAAGTTCTTCTCCTTCCGATTTTATTTTGAGTCCCGCTTCATAGAAGGAGTTTTTAAAATGTTCACGCGCAACATCAACAATGTCGAGCTTGTGAAGTATTTTATGAATAATGGCGTTGAGATTTTGGAAAGTCACACAGCTCGGTTTTCTAATCCAGTTAGGTGCTTCTATATTACCTGTAATCCAAATTGCTAATCTATTATTTTCGACATAGTGGTTACTTTCCTTATGATACGTTTTGCCAAACTCAAAGAATTTCAAATCGGTTTGGTTTCTATTAATATTATAGGCAATAACTTCTAGGCCAGAAAAAACCAACGTTTGTCTTAACACATCCAGTACTTCACTCAACGGGTTCAACATATAGGTATTCTTTGGCTCATTTAAATCATCAGCAAAAGTTGTGTAAACTGATTTTGTTAAGGAATTGGTATAGATTTCGTAGTAGCCATCCGCAGCCAACAGTTCTGCGATGCTATATTGAACTTTGTCGCGTTCTGGTTTAATAGCTTCTGCAAGATAGCTACTGCTTAACTTACCGCTCACTTCAATATTTTCATAACCATAGATTCTTACTATTTCTTCAATTACATCTACCTCTCGTTTTACATCTACCCGAAAAGGGGGTACAATAGCGATAAAGTTTTCCTTCTCTTCATGGCTTATTGTTATAGCCAATCTGTTTAGGATTGCTTTTATTGCTGATTTGGGAATGGCTTTTCCAATAAGCCTATCGATGTTTCTATAGCTAACCTTTATGCTAACATCTTTGATTTTTTCAGGGTATATATCAATAATTTCTGAGGCTACTTTTCCATGCGCTATTTCTTTAATAAGCAAGCAAGCTCTTTTCAATGTATACACAGTGAGGTTAGGGTCTGTTCCTCGCTCATAACGAAAGGAAGCGTCTGTTTTAATCGTATGTTGTTTTGTTGTTCTGGTAATTGATTTAGGAGAAAAGTAAGCACTTTCTAAAAATATATTTTGGGTGGCTTTATTCACACTAGCACGCTTACCTCCTAACACACCAGCGATACACAACCCTCCTGCTTCATCACAGATCATGAGTTCTTCTCCACGCAACTTTCTTGTTTTATTATCAAGCGTCACAAAGGAACTGTCTTGGGGTAACGCTTTTACCCATACTTTTTTCCCTACAATTTGGTCATAATCAAAAGCGTGGAGCGGTTGTCCTAGTTCATGAAGGACGAAGTTGGTTACATCCACCACATTATTAACAGGGTTAACGCCAATAGCCTTTAACTTGTTTTTGAGCCATTCAGGTGATTCTCGAACCGTTACGCCTTTCATAGCAACGCCTGAATATCTAGGACAAGCGTCATGATCTACTATTTCTACTTGCATCGGTAAGTCCTGTGTATCAATTGTAAAATTTTCTACAATGGGATAGGAAATGGGACGATCTAGTATAGCTTTTAACTCTCTAGCAACGCCTATATGAGAAAAGGCATCGGCTCTGTTGGGAGTAAGATCAATTTCAAGGACAGTATCTTGCTGAATATTAAAATATTTCGCCACAGGTGTCCCCAATGGAAGGGAGGTATCGAACACCAAAATACCTTCATGGGCTTGTCCTACGCCAATTTCCTCTTCCGTACAAAGCATCCCTTCAGAAAACTCGCCTCTAATTTTTGCTTTTTTTATTTTAATCGTCTTTCCTTCATAGGTATTGAGTGTAGTGCCTACAAGCGCTACAACTACTTTTTGCCCCACTTTCACATTCGGAGCACCACAGATGATGGGAATGGGTGCATTGTTACCCACATCTACCCTAGTTTTCTTTAATCTATCTGCATAAGGATGGTCTTCACACGTGATTACCTTACCAATTACTAGTCCTTGTAATCCTCCTTTAATTGGTTCGTATGTTTCAATTCCTTCTACTTCGAGTCCTCTTTGTGTGAGTAGTTCTCCTATCTCAGGCGCACTTTCTGAGAGGTTGATGTATTCTTTGAGCCAGTTAAGCGATATTTTCATCCATCTAAATTGTAAAAGATGTATCTCATTAAGACAATAGCAAAATTAATAATTATTATTCAGCCACTCACCCAATGAAAGTAAATCAATAGTGCAACAAGAAGTCCTTACTCTTCTTAATGCTCACGTTTACAATAGCTGCCCCTGCTGATTGCGCTCAAAGCGTAGCTAGCTCACAGGAGGATATTCTTAAAATTGCTTGATGTTTGTGTATTAATATAGTCGAGGCTGATTTTTTCTGTAACGGTATGCTAAATACTTCGACAGGTTCTACAATGGTGAACCTGGAATTACCCATACT
>JAKSDE010000135.1 GCA_022360235.1 Cytophagales bacterium | reverse complement strand
GGAATTGATGCGACAAAGTCACTGCTGGTGTAAAAAACTTTTTACTTTTATCTTCTTGTCAATACAGTACATTAACACCCCATGAGGAATTGATGCGACAAAGTCACTGCTGGTGTAAGAAACTTTTTACCTTTGTCTTCGTATCAATACAGTACATTAACACCCCATGAGGAACTGATGCGATAAAGTCACTGCTGGTGTAAGAAACTTTTTACTTTTGTCCTCGTATCAATATAGTACATTAACACACTAAAACTATAAACTTATGTTTCGTAATCGATGGTGTAGAAGGAGTATACAAAAACTTTTAATTCTTTGTTGGATAGCAATCTTATTACCTGCGTGTATGAAAAACCCAAATTTACAAGAAGGTGCATCTTCAGGAGGTGTATCTTCAGGAAGTACACCTCCAAGAGCTACACCTTCAGTTGGAGGGGTAGAAAATATAGGCAGTACTTGTTATATTAACACTGCCTTGCAACTGTTCGCAGCAGCTGTAAGAATAAAAGGTGATAGTGTATCTTCAGAAAGCCGTGATGTAGACAGTATAGCACTAGCTGAAGGATTAGATAAAATCACCAGAGAAATCAATAATGGAAAGACTGTTAAAGGGGATGATATGAGAGCTTTCTATGCAAAACTACAAGCATGTAGGTGGAATACTCCTTTATGTAGGATGGGAGATGTAAGTGAACTAATACAATTTATATTATGTCATGATGTGGCAAGAGGACTATTTTCCAATGACCCTCTTAGACTTTCGCTTTATTCTCTCCATGGTGATGTTTCTCGAACTATGCAAGAGCTTCTTGATAATTTTTTGAGTGATAGTAATAATAGAGGCCCTTTGGTGTTGTCTGAATTACTAATGCTTGATGTTAAGCGAAATCTTACAGGTGAGAAGAATAAAACTAAGATAAAAGACCCACTTACCATAACTATTATCGCTAATGAGGTACATACCTATAAACTTGTAGCATTTGCTAGGCACCTGGGTAATAATATAAATAGCGGCCATTACGTAGCTTATGTTGAAAAAGACGGTCAATGGTTCGAATGCAGTGATACTGAGATCAAGTGTAAAGATATAAATGCTGTAATAGGCTCGGCTGCAGATAGCAACACGTACCTTTATAAGCCTGTTGAATTATAAAGATTAAAAATGCATTTTTCAACACGCCCATAAAATAAAGAATCGAAAATTAATTGACGATACGACCTAGTCATCTTTTCTACTACCTCTACAAGGAGGTGGCGGTCCGTATAGCCTTCATTCCCAAGCATTATCTCCAAATATATAATTTGCATCGTCCTCCTGCTCCATCGAAACAAAGATATCTTGGGCTGGCTCCTGTATTAGCTTCTTTGGAGGCCTCTAACTTTTCTGTCATTATTTGTCCTCTTTGCAAACGTCCTCTCCGTACGGCTACCAGTCCTAAGTCTGCCTGTTTTCACAGTACGGCAAAGTTGGAACCGTTATCTACCACCTTATTGATTCGGCTGCCCTTTCGAGCGGGTAGCATTCGCTTTTTGGGACCTCCTCTACCCGCTGCATGAGCCATGCAACGGGTTTACCACGTTCACCATTCCAGAGATGCATTGAGTAGGTTGCCTTCTGTGTACCGAAG
>JAKSDE010000350.1 GCA_022360235.1 Cytophagales bacterium | reverse complement strand
TTATAGATCCTCCTGTGAATTTTATACACCCACTTAACTAACACACAATTCTATACTTCTAATAAAGCTGTAGGTTGAATTATGCTAAGGTCTAAGAGAAAAGTAGCTGTTGTCTTACCTGCTTATAATGCCTCCCAAACCCTACAACTTACCTATAACGACCTGCCTAAAGGGTGGGTTGATGAGGTTATCTTAGTAGATGATTATAGCCATGATAATACCGTATCTGTCGCTAAACAACTTGGTATCCAACATATTATTGAACACGATCGAAACAAGGGATATGGTGCTAATCAAAAATCATGTTACAAAAAAGCCCTAGCGTTAGGCGCAGATATCATTGTAATGATTCACCCAGATTACCAGTATACTCCTAAGCTAATTCCCTCCATGGTCTCCCTGATCGATCAAGAATTGTACGATGTCGTCTTAGGGTCTAGAATTCTTGGTAAAGACGCTTTAAAAGGAGGAATGCCCCTTTACAAATATATTGCTAACAGGTTTTTAACCTTTTTCCAGAATATCATGGTCAATGAGAAACTTTCAGAATATCATACAGGCTATAGAGCTTTTTCTAGAAAGGTCTTAACGAGCATTAACTTTGAGGTTAATTCAGATGATTTCATCTTTGATAATGAGATGCTCTCTCAAATCATCTATAATAAATTTAAAATTGCTGAGATTACCTGTCCTACGAAGTACTTTAAAGAAGCCTCTTCTATTAGCTTTGCGAGAAGCATAAAATACGGCCTGGGTGTTTTGGGTGTTTCTTTCAAACACTTGTTGGCAAGTCTTGGGATCTATCAAGCTAAAATTTTTCATAAAAAATGAAGCTCAGTACTGTAATAAAAAAGAAAATAAGACCTTTTCACTTGCTACTACAAGGGAGGAGGAATGGGAGGAATTGAGTTGGTAGGTAGATTTGAGCAGCATCCCTGATAATAAGCATAGAATTGGGAAAAAGTTCTTAAAAACTCTGAACTCGAATTACTACGCGCCCTACTTCTTGCGAGGGCTAGCTGGGGAATTGCTCATCAACGGTCCCTTTCAGTATGCTTTCAAACCGAGCCTGGATGGTCTCCGCGGCCAAGGGATATTGATCGATCAGCTGCTCCAGCAGGTTCTGGGAGGCTTGCTTCGCCTGAATGGCTAGGGTTAAGTCCGCATCACCTAGCTGAAGGGCCAGCGCCAAAGCTGCCAGGGGCTCTTCGGAGCCCTGATGGTGGGTAGAAAAGCGCTGCTTGTAGGCTTGATAGGTCTCCTCGAAAGCAGCTGCATCTTCAAAAGAGATTCCCTCCAGGGAAGGTAGCAGCACAGCTAGCGTGGCTACTTTTCCCTTGTTCCTAGCCACCTGAGCGGGCGTGTTCCCTTTAGGAGTTTGGACAAAGGGGTGAGCTCCTGCCTGGAGCAAGAGGCTAGTAAGACTAGGGTTTTCCATAGTTCCATAGTGGAGGGGATAGACTTGTCTCGGATTAGGGAGGTTGGGATTCCAGCCTAGCTTTAACACCTGCTCTAGGGTAGCGGTCATTGCATGTTGAGCCATCCAACAAATTAGGGGATTGCCTTGGGCATCATAGAGGTCTTTTTCAAAGGTAAATTGCCCAGCGATCTCGAGAGCAAGGGTATCGTTCCCTTCTTTGCAGGCCTCAGTAAAGGAGTCGATACAGGCAAACAGGGTCTTTCCAGCAGCAGGATACTGCTTGGTGACTTGGCTGATGATGGGGCGCAAGTTATGCCGCGTAGCCACTCCCCTAGCTAGCTCCCAGTCTTTGAAATGGCAGGCCAGGCTAAAGACCTGGACGAGGTGTTCCAATGAGTGAGTGGGAGTGGCCAGAAAATGAGCCTTGCAGGTGGCATAGGAAGTGTCAAAAGCGGCAGGATTTTGCAAGGATAAGCCTGTGATGGAAGGAAGTAGCAACGAGAGGGCCTTCATCTTTCCTTTGTTTTTGGCTACCATAGCCGGTGTGCTCCCTTGAGCGGCTTGGACAAAAGGATCTGCGTAGGGTAGGAGTAGCTGAATCAGGCCAGGATTTTTCATGGCAACATAGTGGAGAGGATAGACCTGAATCGTATTGGGGAGGTTGGGATTCCAGCCTAGCTTTAACACCTTCTCTAGGGTAGTGATCATTTCATGTTGAGCCATCCAGCAGATCAAGGGGTTACCCTTGTCATCGTAGAGGTCTTTCCTAAATAAGCGCATAGGCATGCTTATTGCTAAATCCTCATTCCCCGCTACGCAAGCCTTAACGAATAGACCGACCTGGTGCTCTACATTATTTTCTAGGCGGCCCGAAAGTTGCTCCATATTGCGCTTGATTCTCTGGGTGGAGGGATGATGCTCTCCATAAGCTTTTTTCATGATGTGAAAGGCGCGCTCAAAATAGCTGAACGCCTGCTTCCAATCCCCTAGCTTGTACCAGGCACCTCCCAGGTTGTCCAACCTCTTGGCTACCTCTAGATGCTCCGGTCCGTAGATCTTCTCTCTGATAGCCAATGCCCGCTCAAAGTAGCGGATCGCCTGCTTCGAGTCCCCTAACTGGTCCCAGGCCCCTCCCAGGTTGTTCAAGGTCATAGCTACATCGGGGTGCTCCTGTCCGTAGGTCTTCTCTCTGATGGCCAAAGCCCGATTATAGCAGCTGATCGCCTGTTTGGGTTTCCCTAACTGGAACCAGGCCTCCCCCAGGTTGTTCAAGCTCGTAGCTACATTGGGGTGCTCCGGTCCGTCGGCCTGCTCATGGATGGCCAAAGTCCGCTTATAGTAGCTGAACGCCTGCTTCCAATCCCCTAACTTCTCATAGGCCCCCCCCAGGATGTTCAAGCTCGTAGCTGCATTGGGGTGCTCCGGGCCGCAGACCTGCTGAGCGATAGCCAATGCCCGCTCACAGTAGCCGATCGCCTGCTTAGGGTCCCCTAACTGGTAACAGGCATTGCCCAGGTTGGTCAAGATCGTAGCTACATGGGGGTATTCCGGTCCGTCGGCCTGCTCATGGATGGCCAAAGCCCGCTTAAAGTAGCCGATCGCCTGCTTCGAGTCCCCTAACTGGTCCCAGGCAGCCCCCAGGTTGTTCAAGCTCACAGCTACCTCGGAGTGGTCCGGGCCGTAGACCTTCTCTCTGATGGCCAATGCCTGCTCAAAGTAGCTGATCGCCTCCTTGGGATTACCTAAAGCGTTCCAGGCAGCCCCCAGGTTGTTCAAGCTCGTAGCTACATGGGGGTGCTCCGGTCCGTAGGCCTGCTCATTGATGGCCAATGCCCGCTCAAAGTAGCTGATCGCCTGCTTGGATTCCCCTAACTGGTTCCAGGCTAAGCCCAGGTTGTTCAAGCTCGTAGCTACATGGGGGTGCTCCGGTCCGTAGGCCTGCTCATAGATAGCCAATGCCCGCTCAAAGTAGCTGAGCGCCTGCTTGGATTGCCCTAACTGGTGCCAGGCACTTCCCAGGGTGTTCAAGCTAGTAGCTACATCGGGGTGATCTGGGCCGTAGGCCTGCTCATTGATGGCTAATGACCGCTCAAAGTAGCTGATCCCCTGCTTGGAGGCCCCTATCTGGTTCCAGGCTAAGCTCAGGCCGTTCAAGCTCGTAGCTACATGGGGGTGCTCCGGTCC
>JAKSDE010000186.1 GCA_022360235.1 Cytophagales bacterium | reverse complement strand
GTCCATATAGATCGAGCGGATTTATATTTACAGAATTTCATGGCTTTTGGGGGAGTTAAGTAGAATCGATCCCTATCTTTTTGTAGCATTGCTACTACATAGGTAAGTACTCTGATTGCCGAGTTAGGCATATCCCACATCATAGCTAACCTTTTAGTAAAAATTTTGATGAATTTTTCTCGATCTACCTTTTGGGATTGATAAAATCGACTTTCTCCGATTAGTTCCCCATCATCTCTTGAAATCAGTAGGTTTTGAATTCCTCTATCTCCTTGAGGGGTTATCTATTCCCTCTTTTTTTGTACTTGAAAATCATCTACTCATTCTTTTCGAAACGGGCTTTCTTCATATTTAGGTACGCTCTTTAAAGTTGTTATTTCCTCTAAAAATTCCATAGTTATTGTGTTTAGTTTCAGGCCAGAATGCCTTTCCTTTTACATAATAACGTAAAGTAGATTCTACAAATATAGGTTAAATAAACTTTAAGTGAAAAAAAATTACGTAATAAATATACTTAAAGAGCTTAGAGTGTATACTTAAAGGTCATAGACTGTGTCCTAAAATCTTGCTCTATTTGCTTTAAACGGCATTCTCTTTATTCTTTATTTCTTTCTTTAGTTAATTCTTTGCGCAACTGCTGTGTTAGCTCATGCGTTTCTCCAAGCCATTGGTTGCAAAGGGGCACTACTTCATCTTTGGTGTGTTGGAGGAGTGCCTGATCTTCTACCTCACCCAAGGTAGCGATGAGGTTATTAAGATAGTGCCTAATATCAGGATGTTCTTTTTTGTAGATATGCAAGGCCATGCACAGGGCCTGCTTTTGATAGGCTAAAGCCTCCTTTGCTTGGCCTAACTTCTCTAAACCAACCCCCACATTGCTAAGAGAGGTGGCAATGTCAGGATGATCTTGGTCCGGATAGAGCCGCTGGCGCATCTCGAAGGACTGCTTGTAATAGCCTAAAGCCTCCTGTGCTTGGCCTAAGGCCTGTAAACTGCTCCCCACACTGTTTAAAGACGTAGCAATGTCAGGGTGATCTTGGGCTGGATAGAGCCGCTGGCGCATCTCTAAGGACTGCTTGTAATAGGCTAAAGCCTCCTGTGCTTGGCCTAAGGCCTGTAAACTGCTCCCCACACTGTTTAAAGACCAAGCAATGTCAGGATGATCTTGGGCTGGATAGAGCCGTTGGCGCATCTCTAAAGCCTGCTTTTTATAGCCCAAAGCCTCCTGTGCTTGGCCTAAG
>JAKSDE010000137.1 GCA_022360235.1 Cytophagales bacterium | reverse complement strand
TTGATCGTCTTCTACGCCCAGGTCAGCCCCATTCTTTGCTAGCAGCTCTATCAGCTCCTTATCTCCTTTTTCTACCGCCTTCCACAGAAGGGGGGCAATGGCTTGGTCTTCTAGAGCTGCGTTCGCTCCTTTTCCTAGCAGGGCTTTTACCACTGCCTGGTGGCCCTGCTGAGCGGCCAACAGTAAAGGAACTTGTCGACAATTATCCCTTGCATTGACCGCTGCTCCTTGGGCTAGGAGCGCTTCTACCAGGGCTTCATCGCCTAGCTTGACTGCCTTGTGCAAGGGGGTACAACCTTGCTCATCAGCTACGTTGATAGCGGCTTTTGACTTGAGTAAAGCATAGATCAGCGCTTTGTCCTGATCATTAAAGGATTGATGTAAAAGGGCAGGGATGGTGGTACCGCTTAGGTTTGCATTGGCCCCGTAGTCGAGGAGTAGTTTTATCATGGCTTTGTCTCCCTTACCGGCTGCCAAGTGCAAAGGAGCCCTATTACTATGATTGGGAGTATCGACCTCGGCTCCTGCTGCCAGGAGGCACTTGGTGGTATTGAGCTCGTTGGCTTCAATACTCTTTGTCAGGGGCGTATCGCCCTGACTATTGAGGTGATTGAGGATACCTTCTTTTTTTCTTTTGAGCAGTTCTAGCATATCGCCTTTATTATACGCTGCCGCAAGGTAGACGAGCGTTCGGCCTTGGTCGTCTTCTACGCACAGCTCAGCCCCATTGTCTACCAGCAGTTCTATCACCTCCTTATCTCCTTCTTCTACCGCTTTGCACAAAAGCTGGGCAATGGATTGATCTTCTAAAGCAGCGCTTGCTCCTTTTCCTAGTAGGGCTTTTACCACCGCTTGGTTGCCCTGCTGAGCCGCTAGGAGTAAGGGAGCGTGTGACTTCTCCTTTGGGTTGACCTCTGTCCCGTTGTTGATAAGGTAGATAGCAAGTGCTGTGTTCTCCTTCTCAATGGCTAACTGCAAGGGTGTTTTCCTTTGGGCATCCAAAGCATTGACCTGTGCCCCCTTCTTTACAAGGGCTTTGACTAATGTAGCGTTATGCTTAGCTACAGCCTCATGTAAAGGGGTAGTTGTTGCTTCGCTTACTGTATTGACCTGTGCTCCATTTTCTAGCAAGCTTATTGCCACTTCGTTCTGGTTATACGCTATCGCTAGCTGTAAGGGGGTAGTACCCTGACTATCAGGGGTGTCGACAGCTATCCCTGCCAGCAGGAGACGCTTGGCAACTTCACTATTTTCTTCTTTGATACTTTTTGTCAAGGGCGTATCGCCTTCTTTATTAGCTTTGTCAAGGAGATGCGCCTCTTTGAGGAGGGGGAGAATTTCTTGCTGGTTTTGCTCACAAGCAACATAGGACAACGAACGACCTTGATCGTCTTCTACGCCCAGGTCAGCCCCATTCTTTGCTAGCAGCTCTATCAGCTCCTTATCTCCTTTTTCTACCGCCTTCCACAGAAGGGGGGCAATGGCTTGGTCTTCTAGAGCAGCGTTCGCTCCTTTTCCTAGCAGGGCTTTTACCACCGCTTCGTTGCCCTGCTGAGCGGCCAAGAGTAAGGGAGCGTGTGACTTCTCCTTTGCTGGATTGACCTCTGCCCCGTTGTTGATAAGGTAGATAGCAAGTGCTGTGTTCTCCTTCTCAATGGCTAACTGCAAGGGTGTTTTCC
>JAKSDE010000272.1 GCA_022360235.1 Cytophagales bacterium | reverse complement strand
CGGAAGTCTCCTGTAGGAGGCTTCGTGGGGCCCTTTCCTCTCTAAGAACTGGGCGTGACAGTTGCCCGTCACCCAGCTCCAAGGGGACTTCTTGCCACTGCTTTCGCAAGGAATGGAAACTTTCAGCCAGATTATTGACCGTGTCTCGACTGATCGATTGCCCAAAATAGGCTTCCATCACCTCAGAGACGTCACGACTTGACATCCCTTTTCTATAAAGCAGCAAAGCCAGTTGATTGAGTGGCTCTTTCTGGGTGTGAATTAATTCAAGCAGCAGGGGTTTAAACTTTCCCTGCCGTGTTCTTGGGATAGCAACTTGTAAGGAATTCGTTCTGAGGGAGGAAAAATTACGCAGCTAAGTTCCATTCCCCGAGTCCTGCTCGCCTTGTTTTCCCTTGAGGTATTCTTCTGTCTCAAGAAGGATGAGTCCTTCTAAAGTAGCCAAGGCAAATTGATCAAAAGAAAGCGTGTCTTGATGTGGAAAGCTATTCACCAGGCTGTTTTGAATCATGTTCTCCCCCCTGAGTTTGTCTAGTTTGCTTTTTCATAGTAGTAAATTATTAAATTGTTAAAACATATTAAGAATACAAAAATATATATTTTACACAATTATTATGACGTTCCCTTTGGACTTTTAACCTGGCAGGTCTATCTCCTGCTGAAAATACTAGCCTTTGCTGGACACACAACCCGGAACTCAGAACTAAAAACATGATTTATTCCAACTTAAGAATACTTAGAAATGCTTCTTGCGGTATTTCTACATTTCCTACTTGACGCATTCGCTTTTTCCCCCTTTTTTGCTTTTCTAACAATTTTCTTTTTCTAGAGATATCTCCTCCATAGCATTTAGCCAGTACATTTTTTCGCAATGCTTTGGCAGCTTCCCGGGCGATCACTTTGGTCCCAATGGCTGCTTGGATGACAATCTCAAACATCTGTCGAGGTAAAAGATCTTTCAGTTTTTCACAAAGCTTTTTCCCCCACTCATAAGCTTTATCACGATGTACAATGGCTGACAAGGCATCGACTTGCTCCCCATTCAATAGAATATCTAGCTTCACCATATGAGCGCGTACGAAGCCTACTAGTTCATAGTCTAAAGAGGCATATCCTTTAGAACTACTTTTGAGTTTATCAAAGAAGTCGAAGACAATTTCAGCAAGGGGCAGTTCAAAAGTAAGCTCCACCCGATCTGTAGTCAGATACACCTGGTTTTTGAGGGTACCTCTTCTATCGATACACAACTTCATGATGTTACCAATAAACGCCGACTTTGTAATAATCTGTGCACGAATAAAAGGCTCTTCGATATGGTCGATTGTATTCGGTTCAGGCATTTCAGCAGGGGCATTCACTACTTGGCTATTGCCTTGCTTATCGATGGCATGGAACTGTACAGAGGGGACAGTCGTAATGACAGTCATACCAAACTCCCTTTCCAGCCGTTCTTGTACAATCTCCATGTGCAGCATCCCTAGAAAGCCACAGCGAAAGCCAAACCCCAATGCTCCTGAAGTCTCAGGCTCCCACACCAAGGAAGCGTCATTGAGTTGCAGCTTTTCCATTGCAGCCCGTAGCGCTTCATACGCACTAGTTTCCACGGGATAGATCCCTGCAAATACCATAGGCTTCACATCTTCAAAGCCTTTGACTGCTTCCTTGCATGGCCTATCTATATGGGTAATGGTATCACCTACCTTGACTTCACGTGCTACCTTGATGCCAGAAATAAGATAACCTACATTACCCGCACTGAGCGATGTTTTAGCCTCCTTACGGAGCTTGAGAATACCAATTTCATCTACATCATACGTTTTGCCAGTACTTAAGAATTTTACTTTGTCTCCCTTGCTGATTGTGCCATTAAACACACTAAAATAAACTTCTACCCCTCTAAAGGCGTTGTAGGCAGAGTCAAAAATCATTGCTTGTAGCGGCGCAGTGGTATCTCCTTGTGGAGGAGGAATTCGCGTTATAATAGCGCGTAAGATCGCTTCAATACCAGTCCCTTCTTTAGCACTGGCAGCAATAATCTTTTCTCGTGGACAGCCCACTAAGTCTACGATTTGATCTTTCACTGCTTCCGGCATGGCCCCTGGAAGGTCAATCTTATTGAGTACAGGGATGATGGCGAGGTCTTGTTCTAAGGCAAGATAGAGATTAGAAATAGTTTGTGCTTCAATTCCTTGCGAGGCATCTACCACTAATAGTGCGCCTTCACAGGCAGCAATGGAACGAGAGACTTCATAAGAAAAATCTACATGACCAGGCGTATCAATGAGATTAAGGGTATAGGCCTCCCCGTCTGAAGAATAATCCATCTGAATCGCATGACTTTTGATAGTGATACCTCGCTCACGCTCTAGGTCCATATCATCGAGCAATTGCGCCTGCATTTCCCTGTCTGAGACGGTCTGGGTAGCCTCTAAAAGCCTATCTGCCAAGGTGCTTTTACCATGATCGATATGGGCAATGATGCAAAAATTTCGGATGTTCTTCATGACAGTAAAAAAGTCTGTAAAAGTAAGAATATTTTAAGGAAAATACCCTTGGAGCTTTATCAGAGCCTGTAGCAAGCTTCCCTAATTTTTCTACCAATCTCCTTTGAAAGCCAGTAGACTTTCATGGATTTTCCAAGCTTTTGAGTATATTTTTTGTCATATTTTTTAATTTAGTCTGTGCGACAAGAAGTCTCACAACATGAGTACGCAGAAGGCGTTGCGGTTGCATCCTAAACCGTATTACCACTTGTTCGGTGCCACACCGGTAACAGTAGGGTATCAAGCAGAGCAAGGAAACCAACCAAAATAATGATAATCAAGACAGGGACTAGAAGGAAGGCTTTCAATATACATCTTAAACAATGATAACGTTCCTTACAACGATTTTTTATCAGCATGCAGCGAGCATTCAAGAACACCTGATGGATCAACACCCTCATAAGCGGCTGTCAATCACTAAATCCTAAAATTACTCAATAAAGTGGCGACATACTATATATATCCCTATATTTGAAGGGTGTTCTGTGTTTTATAAGAAATAAATGGATCATTTACTTTCTGACAGGGTCAAGTCACTAGCAAAGTCAGCCACTATTATGATGGCTCAGAAAGCCAATGCACTTAAGGAGCAGGGGGTGGATATTATCAATTTAAGTTTAGGAGAACCTAGCTTTAAGACGCCCAAGCACATCCAAGCGGCTGCCAAGTGTGCGATTGATACAGAGGCTTATTTTTCTTATCCCCCTGTAGCGGGTTATGATGACCTCCGTACAAGTATTGCCCAAAAGCTACAAAGAGATAATGGCATTGATTGTGAGCCGCAGCAAATTGTCGTATCGACAGGGGCAAAACAAGCGCTTGCTAACGTATTTTTATGTCTTTTGAATCCAGGAGATGAAGTGATCGTGTATACTCCTTATTGGGTCAGCTATGAAGCCATCATCAAATTGGCAGGGGGGCAACCTGTATTTATTCGCGGAAAACTTGAAAACGACTTCAAGGCTACGCCTGAACAGTTGGAATGTGCTATAACGCCTAAAACCAAAGCGGTTATTTTTTCTTCTCCTTGTAATCCTACAGGGGCTGTCTTTTCAAAGCAGGAGTTAGCAGCGATGGCAGCGGTGTTATCTAAGCATGAATCTATTTTTGTTATTGCAGATGAGATTTATGAGTACATTAACTTTACAGAAGAACATACAAGCATAGCTTCTTTTGAGGTCATGAAAGATCGTACTATTACAGTGAATGGATTTTCTAAAGGTTTTGCTATGACAGGCTGGCGTGTAGGTTATATCGCTGCACCCATCTGGCTCGCTAAAGCGTGTGAAAAAATTCAAGGACAACTTACTTCTGCCACCTGTTCTATTGCTCAACGGGCTGCCTTGGCAGCTATTGAGGAAGATCTGGCTCCTACCCTTGCTATGACTGAAGCTTACCGGAAAAGGCGAGACCTTACTATGGAACTACTCTGCAAAATTCCAGGATTTCAGTTTAGCAAACCTGCAGGTGCCTTTTATCTATTCCCTGATGTTAGCTATTACTTTGGAAAAACAGACGGGAGAATAGTTATTTGTAATGCCAATGACTTCTGTATGTATATACTACAAAAGGCCCATGTTTCTTTAGTAACGGGAAGCGCTTTTGGTGAACCTCACTGTGTTAGGTTATCTTATGCTGCTTCTGAAACACAGTTGGAAGCGGCTCTCCAAAGAATCAAGGAGGCCTTATTAAAGCTAAAAGTTGCTAATTCTATAGAACTTAACAAACCGTCTTATTTATGAACTTTGCCTCAATCGAAGCTATTTTTGATGCTTTTAATGCGTTAAAGGTACTTATTATTGGATATGTCATGCTTGATACGTATATCTG
>JAKSDE010000139.1 GCA_022360235.1 Cytophagales bacterium | reverse complement strand
CCCCCGGGTAGATTTATAGGAGATATTACCGTTACACTTAATCAAGATGCCTTTGTAAATGATGAGCTGGCCACGGCCAACACGTATGCATTACCCCTCAGGATCATCGATACCTCTGCTGATTCCGTCTTATCAGGGCAATTCGACTCCTCGGGTTCGGTACAAATTGCGCCCAAAGACTACACGGTATTGGTAGTAAAGTACATAAGTCCTTTACATGGGTTTTATTACCATAAAGGATTAGAACAAGAGTTAGATATCAATGATCAAGTAGTTTCAGAAGAGGTGTACAACGATAGGGACCTGGTCAAGAACCAAGTGTGGACGTTTACCACGCTTGGTCTCGATTCTGTTACTACATCGGGCGTGGGAACATTGATCTCTTCCGGGACAAATATTTATAATCTTAAGCTGGCGGTAAATGCCGATAATAGTGTGACCATAGGAGGTGTGGAGGGTAATAATGTAACAGGTATCCAGGGCAGTGGTACTTACCGCCCGGCGGAAAATACGTTCTACCTCAACTACCGGTATATAAATGCAGGCACCACGTTCAATGTAATAGATACATTGATCCAACGCCAATCCCCGGAGCTTGACCTGCGGTTCGAAGAGTGGGTACCCTAGTGTCGTGTCAAGCCTCGAAGGCTTAGTAAGGCTTCATCAAAGAATTGCCCTCGCAAGTTAACCTTAGGAGGGCAATTTAAATCAATTTTCTATAATGAGATACATTACTAATACAATTTACATCTTGGTCATATCGATGGCCTTTGTAACCCAACAAGGAGTAGCACAAGAAAGTGGGGCAATTCATGGCGAGATAAGGATCAACTCCATGAAAGGGCATGCCTTGGCGCCGGGTTCTAGTGGTTTTAACGTCCGTATTGCTGACAAAGTATGGAGCTACACCCATCCCGATTTTAAGGAGGCCATACGCCAGGTGAAGCCCGGGTGGCTCCGTTTTTTTTCGGGTACGATGGGCAGTGCTTTCTCGGCGGCCACGGGTCTATACAACATAGATTATGCTTATATGATGGGCCACCAGGAGCAATACTTCAAGGGCCACCGCTTTACACAGGTAAAAGGTCCGCATAGGATCGCGGACCTTTATCACGTGCTAGGAGAACACCGTGGGAAACTTGTCGTCACTATCAACGGTTTTACCGAGACCCCGGAAATGACCGCGGCGCTGGCGCAATTTACCCGGGATAACCACATAGAAGTGGAAGTGTGGCAGTTTTGTAATGAACCGTACTTCTACGTGCCCAGCCGTAACCGTTATTGGTGGAACAACGGGTATGACTATGCCGTAAAAATGAAACCCCACGCGGATGAGATCCTAAAAGTTTTTCCCAATGCGAAGTTGGCGCTGAACTTCACTTGGGATGGCATTTGGGGCTTTATGAAAGAGATATACCATTACCAGCAAGAGAATGGTGCCTACTGGAATGTCTTTTCCAAGCACTCCTATGCCCCACATATCGGTGGGAAAGAATCTTTTGACCAGGCTTACCGGCGGGTGAATACTAAAGTGATCGAAGCCACCTCTCCCAAAGCTATGGAGGACATAGAAAATTATACCGAAGCGGGAATTCCAATGCTTATCACTGAATTTGGTGTTTGGAACCGGCCGGTAAACGGTATTATTTCAGCTATTTACAATGCTGAATATACCCTGCGCCAGTTGCAGCACCCCAATACTTACCTCATAGGTTCACATGAGATAAGCAACAAATTCACTCCAAGGGAGAATAAAAATGAATTGATCATAGATGCATTTAATAAAGGTAAACCACTAAATACGGATAGTATCCGTACCGGGGTAACATCTACAGGTGAGGGTAAGGCGCTCCAACTACTCCATGAGGCCTTAAATAACACGGACTTTACATATGCTACTACGGTCAGCCATTCGGCTGAAGTACCGGCATTGAACAATACAACAGAACCTTCAGTGTATGCCAGGGCTTTCAAGGGAATGCAGGGAGAAGACTACTTGGCGATCACCAACCGTTCAGGTGAATATTGTTATTTTGATATGCTTATAGACGGGAAGCTACTATCAAAACCTCATAGAACATCTTATATATGGTCATCGACAGCAAATAACAAGCACGTAGAAAGGATCGATGAAAATATAGCAAAGCAGGGAAAGGTAAGTGTCTACCCTTTCAGTGTGACCCTGGTGCGATGGAAAAATGATCGGGAACTGCCGCCTTTGACCTCACGTATATACCATGGCAAAGTTACCGCCGATGGTGTAGAATTGAAATGGTGGCCGGTGGATGATGTAGCAACTTACAGGATTGATTACGGTAAAGCCTTAGGTGCGCCGGATACCTCTGTGAGTGTAAAGGCGCCAGTTACCTCTTATGAACTCAAGGGCTTGGACAGGAACACTACGTATTACTTCCGAGTGACGGCCTCCAATTCACTAGGGGAAAGTGACCCTTCCAATGTTGTAGAACTTCATACCAGTGTTCCGCGTAGCCCGGAAATTTTTAAGGTGAGCAAGAGAGATACCACCGTTACCGTATTTTGGAAAAGTGTAGAAAACGCTACGGGATATCGCGTACGATTAACGTCAGGGGATGGCGTCGAGGATAGGGTAGAAGAAGCGAAGAACGCTTTTGGCTACCGCAT
>JAKSDE010000316.1 GCA_022360235.1 Cytophagales bacterium | reverse complement strand
GTTGTCTAGGTGAAACTGATTTTTCCTTTTGTGACGGCTGCAGGCGCATACAGCGACGCTGACGAAGCCCATGCAAGTCGTCAACTGACGGGAAGCGTTGTGAAGGAGGCATCGCTTACCCTGAAAAGCTCGGAAGCTGCAAGAAAAGTTCTTGCAACGGTGGAATGGGCCAAAAGAATGAAGGAAAGAGGCCGGTATAAATCCCACGCAGCCCACCTACTGGTCGCTAAAGTGCTCAGGTGCGTTTTTCTCAGTAGTGGCTTGCAATCTATCATAGGTAATAATACGGAGGAGTTACTTACAGAAGGAAAACAGGCAAAGCACTGCAAATGATATTTCTGTTTCATTCTATTTTTCCCCTTTAATGCTGTTCCTTTCTTTATTGTTGTATGTCTTCCTTCTGTTGTAACAAGCAACAGAAGCGCCGATATTTTGTGCAAGAGCTTGGGCTTCGTCCTTTGTTTAATGGAAAGGTTCAATTTCCTCCATCATTTATTCTATATTGTATTGAATACCCTTAACTGATAGAAGCTTGTGTTAAATAGATTGCCAACAATTTCAACGCTGCCCGAGTGAAGTTTCGCATATTGCGTTCCCGGTAAGGGGTTAATTGTTGGTTGATTGCTCTATAACAGCCGTTGGATCAATCGCATTACTTTCAAGTAGGGCCTTGATGTAGTCATATATATGTGGATGCAAGTATATATGTGTTTCCTGTAATGACATCTGAAATTGCACTGGAGCTGTGACAATATTGAATGGTTAAGCATACTGTTGTGCAATCTATCAAGGTTTTATAAATGCAATCGCCATGTCCCGAACAGTTCTGAAAGCTGTAGAGCTGCAAGCTAACATGGATAAATGTGGTATAAGCAATTGCACCATTTTACTACCTACTGTGGTAGCAGATGCCACTGATTTTGCTGTACACTCGAAAGCGCAAACAGGAGGAGTTGAAAGGGTGTTATTGACATCGTCTCCCCTGATAATAACCTTGCTCACGATTGCCTTGCTGACAGG
>JAKSDE010000245.1 GCA_022360235.1 Cytophagales bacterium | reverse complement strand
TGCATACACAAACGATGACTTCAGAATACTATACTATACTGTACATACTGTACTACTATCTATACTACTATACTACTACACTTTACTAACTATTATTATACCATACATACCATACTACTATCTATAAATAAATAAATAATTAATACTATACTATACTACTATACTATCTATCTATACTATTAATTATACTACACTATATTACGTGCACTGCAGGCATGTTGACAAAAGCAACATGGCGCAGAGCTCAACAGCACAGCACAACACACAACATTACACCACAGCACACTGTAGCACACCACAACGCACAACGACACATCACAGCACAAGCCTCGGCAAGCAGTATCCATGCCCCCATTCATTGCTCCCAAACATTGGCCACCGCCCGTCCCAGCCTTCAAAC
Source organism: Cytophagales bacterium (assembly GCA_022360235.1). GTDB lineage: Bacteria > Bacteroidota > Bacteroidia > Cytophagales > Amoebophilaceae > JAKSDE01. The sequence goes on along the minus strand of JAKSDE010000245.1, from coordinate 1,222 downwards.
CTACCGCAACGTCACTCCTTCTCATCACGCTTCCACACTGCGACTCCAGGAATGGCAGCAGCACGTCACACCTTACCCACGCCAGCGACCTGCAGATGCGAATGATGCTCTTTATGTCCGCCAGGCAAAGCTCCACATCTGCACCTTAGACTGCCTGATCGGGTTCAGCTATATGGGGGCCTACAATGTGGGGCTCGGGAATTCGAGGGGCTATATGGAGTGCCACGCCCACCAGCGCAGATGTGGCGTCCTCCATATGTGGGCTAGCTTCAGTGAAGGCACTGCTCGTGCCCTCCTTCCCCACAACTGCGCCATGTGCCATGCCGTTATCGAGGCTTGCTGCTGCAGAGGCACCATCATGCTCGCTGTAGACTGCACCCTCTCCTGCTGCAGTAGCTGAGCTGGACTAATCCACGTGACATTAGCTTTTCGGGTCTAAAGTCTTGTTGGCTGTCCAGCTATAATATTATGAGGCGGAACTACTAGTAGAAGAAGTGCCTAAGGAGGTTGTCGATGAGAGACTTGAAACAGTAGCTGAAGCAGCGCTTTGTGAAGCAGCACCGGCCTCCACTGGCCTCTCCTTGCCATCATCGCTCCCTTGCATGTTGCCAGTACAACCTTAACCCCTACTGGGACCTTAATCTTGAGGCTACGCTCCCCCATTGGCGCCATTAAGCAGCGCAGCCAAAGCACTGGTACCGTTCTAACTTAAACTTGCTTCCTGCTCACTAGAAAGCACCCGTGCCACCACGGCGTCTGCCACAGATGCGGACAGCACCTTGAGCTGCACAAAAGCGCTGAGCAGGGTAGCAAGATCATCGAAGCTTAGCTTGTCCATGTTGGCGGGCTACACTGCTGCGGCGTGGAGGGCAGCTATCAAGCCAGGGGGGGGGTTTTTGAGGCGGGCGATAGCCAGGGCTAGACGCGGGAAGTGGCTGGGTCGGATTGACGGGAGGCGGGTCTCCACCTGCAGGTGCAGAATAGCATGGCGTTCAACTGTCGTAGTCCTACTGTGCAGGCTGTTTTGGAAGCTACTGTAATGAAAGTAGTGGTAGCGGCGTAGTGTGGGAGCTGGCCGTGGTGTAACACATAAGACACAACTTTGGTTACAAATATTGTTGAAATACCTGCTTCACTTAACAGGTATTTTGCTCGGGGAAGCTCATATGTCAACACGCAACTGTAGGGCCCTCTGTCCTTGGTCCACTGTCCTTGGTTCGGG